>NZ_JBWKQZ010000023.1:0-139515 GCF_059419025.1 Cupriavidus sp. GW821-FHT07C08 | reverse complement strand
TGTGAGACTGCAGATACCGAAATAGTGAGACTACTCGGACGCACGCCAGCTCGCACAACAGTGTCGGCTGTAGTTCGGCCAAAGCGGACGCCGGCGGCGGCCGGCCACGACATTAACCCTTGATGTCCTCGACCGTGGATGAACAACTCGACCTGTTTTTCCTTGGCGCGGCTGGTTCCGGCGGCGATCGCTTCGTCCTGTGTATCGAACGTTTCGCGGCCGTGACCGCCTTCAGCCTCAACTGCCCAGCGGTCTCCGGCCGGTACGACGTGGATGTCATGTCCAGGCATGGCTGTCTCCTGAAGTTTATGGAGCTAGTCTCTGCCCTGCCTGCGCCGTGACGGTATCAGGCGCCGTCCGACACCGCTGCCTTTGTGTGGTAGCCTGCGGCGCACTTTTTCGATTACCCGCCGGTGCTTATCCTGAGCTTCCTCCCAAGTTCTCGAGCGGAAGATGTGGTCTAGCCCGTTGCCCTTGAGGGTGGTCCAGAACGTCGGCGACTTGTCATCGTGCATGCTTGCCCAGCAAGAGAAATAGGTCTGGACGACCACGCCATACTCCGGCATCTCGTCGCGCAGCTGGTACCGCTTACCGGCGGTCAGTTGCCAGTCGACCTTGATGCCGAAATCGAATACGCGGACGGGCCTGCCGTTGTCGTCCAGGATGTAAATGCGATCCCAGTCCTCTGGGATGGAGTAGTCGGGTGCTTTCACGGTGGCTTAACTGTATGTTTGTACAGTATATACACCGATCCGAAAAGGGCCTGGCAGTGCCAGGTGTGCGGACGTGCTGCAGGGAAACGGAATTGGTGAGACTGGGACGTTCTTTGTGAGACTGCAGTTACGGAAATGGTGAGACTACCCGGACTCAAGCCCGACGTGTCGCGAGTGTCTACGGGCACCTACAGGTCCGCTGCAGCTACGCGCAGAAACCCTCACTCTGGCGGGCTGGGTAAGTTCCGTGAAGCGAAGGCAACCACCTACCGGTCTGCTCGGCGCGCTAAGGCGGTGAGCTTGGCATTGGTGGCTGCATTAATACTGGGAACGGTAATCTGTCTTCTGCTTAGGTTTTTTCGCCGGCTCCCTGCCGAAGAGGGAGCAGTAGGACGGCCGTAGCGAGCAACCGTAAGCGTCAGAGTCGCGTCTTGACAGCGATGGTTTCTGGGTGCTCGGCCAGGGACACGAACTCCTTCGTGGACCCATCCAGTGCCGCAATCGAGCCGTGCCCAATATCGTAGACCCATCCGTGCAAATCCACCCGGTGCTGCGCCAGTGCCAAGGCGACAGAAGGGTGGGTCTGTATGTTTGCTAGCTGAGCCACAACGTTTTGCCGGACGAGGGCTTCCAGACGATCCGCAGCCGAAGGGTACTCCTGAGCGGCGTTGATCGCCTTAGCCGAATCGGCATGACGGAGCCATTGAGCGACTGCTGGCAAGTTATCTAGACACGCGCAAGTCGCGATGGCGGTCATCGCGCCGCAGTCCGAGTGGCCACATATCACGATATCGGACACCCCAAGAACCGATACAGCATACTCAACTGTCGCTGAGACTCCCCCGGGTTCTGGCCCATACGAAGGCACAATGTTTCCCGCGTTGCGGATAACAAACAGTGCCCCAGGCTCACACTGGGTTAGGAGCTCCGGCACTACCCGGCTGTCTGAGCATGTCACAAAAAGCGCGGTAGGTCTTTGACGGCTGGCAAGACTCTTAAACAGTTCGGATCGTTCGGGAAACGCTTCCCGTTGAAAACGGAGGAAGCCTTCGATGAGTTCACGCACTGTGAGACGCTCCAAAACTTAGACGCAAATAGTATAGCGGCATCAGTTTTTCCCGGGGCCCACGTCATAGCTTGATCGCCGCTCCCAGCGGCTGTTTTGGCCCTAGATTGGCCCAAGAGGCGGTCCGCCAGTCGCATAGGTCTGAGTTGCTGCCGTCATACCGACGCTTCAAATGTGCTATATGCGGCATATTATCTTCGCCCAAGTATGAGTGGATAGCATCTGGTTGCGCGAAGCATGCAGCAGATGCCGTTTCAACTCGAAAGGAAAGCCTGCGTCGTTTGCGGTCGCGAGACCAACTATCTGTTGCGCTGAGAACCGACCTAGCCGAGCGTGGCTGAATCCCGCGGCCTTTACCAAGCCAAGCGCAACACACGCAACCAGGTTGTGCTGAGATGAAGCGCGCGACCTGGTGCCGTCGCGGTCACAATTCCGCTTCTGATCTACATTGTTGAAGTGGTCGCCCGGCATAGCGCATACTTAACTTGTTATTAGTGCCACTCACCTGCCATGTCCCTGGAAGCACTGCTTTCCGCGTTTGCGAAGGCGCTGTCGATAGCGACAGACGCGCCCGATGAATACCCCAGCTCGAGCGGCGCCACTTACGAGCAAAACATGGCGGAACTGTGGGCCTTGTGGCGACAGATCCGTCCACAACTGAGCGATGCCCGGCAAGCCGAGCTGGTCGAGCAGACTCTCCTACAGATGCGGCACTCCTTCAACAGCGGTGACAAGCCGGGCGGGCGGGACGCGGTGTGGTCACTGCGACTCTTGTGCGTCCGCGGACTGCGCTAGAGTACGACTACACTCGGCAAGGTTTGGGCGAAACGACTCGAGGCAAGCGGGCCCTTCTTGAATCTGCACGGACGCGCAACGACGTGTGTGGGCGGAATACTACTGGCCGTTTCAGTCGGCGAGAGACAGTGTGCCACTGGTGCGGAGCAGTCCAACGAATTCGCGCTTCAAGTTAGGGCAGTCTCGCTATTTCCGGTTCTAACGCGGGAGAGCGCTGGCCGAGTTAACTGATAACTCATTGATCTTTCGGAAATTGCAGTCTCACGAACTCCGGTTACTCACACTAATGCAGGGAAACGGAATTAGTGAGACTAGGACGACTTTTCGTGAGACTAGAAAAACGGAAATCGTGAGACTGCCCGGACTCGGGCGCGACAGGTAGCGTTGCGATGATATGAAGGTCGGCGCGACTTCGGCCGTCGCCGGAGCGAAAAGGTCACCGGCGACAGGCAGCAGTCGACCCTTCTCCGCCTTTTGCTGATCGGATGGGAAGATGGCGGCTTCCAAGCTAGGCGCTCAAGATATTTGAGTTTCGGGGCACGCCACGATCAGGCTCGCCTTGCCAGCAAGCCAAACCGCCCTTCGCCGAGTTGACCAGTGAAGACTTCTATGCGTGCCAGCCGTCGGATGGTCTGAGGTGGATCGGAGTTCTCGATGACGATGATCTGCACCTGCTCCTTGAGACTGGCCAGATGCTTGTAGAAGTGCTCGGCAAGCGAGCTGGCTTTGAGAGCCTGCTCATCCTGCGACAAGTCGCCGTGCCTTGAGGTCAGCGGCTCGCGATAGGTCAGCAGCGGCGTGTCGAGCACCAGGAAGCCGGGATGCGGGAGGTTGTTCTCGATGCAGTGCACGAACACCGCGACTTTGAAGGCCGCATGCAACACGGCACGGACGCCCTTCCCGTTGGCGGAGCGCGGCTTACCACCAATGGTGATGTCGTTGGTCGCTCCGTCAAACTGCACCTTCTCGGCGTCGGGAAACTTCCAAGCGGTCATAACCGCCTTCACCTTCTCGCCGAAGTCGAACAGCGTGGTCGAGTCGGGGCCGGGTGGCGGGCCCTCGCCATCGCGTCGGGTGGGCGCGGCGCCGATCTCGGCCCGGCGTGCGACCAGCTTGGCGCGGCGCTCGAAGAGGTCGAGCACCTTAATGACACCAGAACGCATCGAGTTGTAGGTCTCGTAGCTATCCCGCAGGGACGCCTCCTGAGGGCGGAGCGCCTCCATGATGGCGTCCAGTGCTTTCGCGTCGTCGTCGAGATTCTGGATGGTCGTGCGCAACCCGACGGCCTCGGTCTCCAACGAGGCGACCACGTGTGCCAGCTCGCGCTGCTCCCGCTCAATCTTTCGGGCTTCGGCAGCGGCGGCCATGTGCGCCATCGAGATTTCTTCCGCCGCGTGGTTGTGGGTCTGCGCGCCGGGCGGCGCACCGCAGACCGAGCAATCTCGACCGGCCATCGTCGCCAGCACGTAGCCGCTCTCTTCGATTGAATGCAGACGCTCCAGGTCCGAGGCGTAGACCGCCTGCAACTTGGCATATCGCTGTAGCGTGAGTTCCAGCTCGTCGGCTCGCTCCTTCATCTCGCGGCCCCGATCCAGCGTACCGCGCCGCTGGACGACGACGTCGTCGAGTTCGCTTTGCGCAGCCCGCAACTGGGTCAGCAGACCGCCGGCGCTCTCGTCCAGGCGTTCCAGCTGGTCCTTGGTCTCTTGCTCGTCCGGCGGCGTTTCACCCAGTTCGGTATCGAGCTGGGCCAGCAGTTCATCGACCAGCTCGATCTTTGCGGCCTTGGCGGCTTTGCGCTCACCCTCTTTGGGCACCGTCACGGCCGCAGCATCGTCCTTGCCCGTCAGCAGGAGCTTGAATAGATTGCGCTCGAAGGTGCGTTCCGACGGCGTGCGCGACAGGAACACCGGACTGGTTTCGGATAGGATGTCGTCCTCGGCCACGATGGCGTACTTCGACAGCGTTCGGATGGACAGCGAATCCTTCGCGCCGTTGCCGTCGCGGACCACCCATTTACCTGCCAGGCCGATCGCTTCGAGCAGCCGATGCGACACGGTGTCGGTGCGATTGCGGTCATGTTTTTCGCGCAGCACTACCCCGCCTTCGGCTGGCACGTCCTTGATCAGGCCTGTATATATTTTGAGGTGGCCGCCCTGAGTAGAACGATAGAGGGTGAAGTCCCCCTCATCGCCCAAGGTGACTCCCAGCCAGATGGCGTCATAGGCCCCGATCTCCTCGGTTTCGGGCAGGGTGCTGACTGCACCCAGCATGAACGAGATGGCCTTGGACGCGAAGGACTTGCCGGTGTTCGAGGCGCCGTAGACGATGTTTAGACCGTCGACGAACTCAAGCTCGGCGGGCGCGATGTTGGGGCCAGTGAAGACCAGGTGGCGCAGGTGCAAGCCGTTCATGATTCTAACCTCGCGGTCGGATCGTCGAGGCGGAAGTCAGCGGTCCAGCGCCCAATGCGGCTTTCGATCAGCGCACGCATCTCTTCGGTCTGTAGGCCCGCGAAGCGCCTGGCCATCCAGCGGGCCCGTTCCTTAAGCGCCACGGAATACGGCGCCTGCAACAGGTCCAGGTAGCTCGGCACATCCTCGCTGGCCCCGAATGCGATGCCCTCCGCATTTTCGAACACCTCGACGAGATGCACCTGCTGCATGAGCCGCAGGCTTTTCTCCACCAGCTGGCGGCGCACCAGCAGCTCGCCGGCGCGGTTGGGCAGGTCGGGATGCAGGCTCTTCGGCACGTCTTGGCCGTCCAAGTCACCGGTGTGCACGACGAGATGGTCCAGCCAGGTCATCTCCAGCAGGTCGCAACGTCGCGGATGGAAGGCCTCCAGCAGTACAAGCGCCCGAATGCCCGTCTCCAGCGTGCTGTTGAACGGATGGACGGAGGCCGTCGCGGGGCGCTCTAGCGATCCCATGGTAGCAGCCCCTCGTTGGCAAGCAGGTGGCAGGTGCCTTGCTTGACAGGCGGACTGGCGTGCTTGCCTAGCACGCCAGACGCTTGCAGAACGGCCGCCTGTTGCATAACCTGGCCCAGCCGGACGTACCGGCTCGGATGCGTGCCCTCATGGACGTCAACCACCCCGAGGTAGATCTCGTCTCTGAAGTTCTTCAGGTATTCCTCGGGGGTTGAGTCCCGGTAGAAGCGCTCGAAGGCTACGGAATCGAAGAAGCGGGTGCGTTGCAGGCGCAGATTCGGCCCAATCTCCGAACAGTCCAGCGCCGCGGCGGCGTCCGGGTAAGTGCCTGGCCCCTTCTCGCCGTATACCTTGAGCAACTGGCCGATGTAGGACGACTCGTTGGCCTGAATCTCATCGGGCACGGTGCCCCGGATCCAGGGTCCTGGATCCTCATCGAACCACTTCACCAGCGCCGGCTTACAGGCCGGATCTTTGGCAAGGCGGGTCGCGTCCAGCCAGTCGACCTTCGTGAAGTCGAACGCCTGGATCTTAGCCGCGATGGCCGGCGTTAGCTTGATGACCTGACTCTGCACCAGGTACGGGGCGATCTCGGTGTCCCAGTCGTCTAGAAAAGCCCGTCTGAACTTCTCGGGATGCGCGATGAAGTCCCGCGCATTGCGAACAAGGCCGTAAGGGGCAACGAAATAGTAGGCCCTCGGCAGTGCGAATGCTTCGGCGGCGGAGTGCATGAAGATCTTGCCCAATTCGACGAAGGCCGAACGCTCCGACAGCTTGGAGGTGAGTTGCTTGCACTGGAAGTTGTCCCATTCGCCTTCCAGCCGGCGATCGGTGACGTAGCCGGTGACGTCGCGGCCCATGTCGCCCGTGCCACGCCAGAGTTCATGGGCGTGGTAGTCCTTCACACGCTGGGCGATCCAGTCATCGACGAAGTTTTCCAGTTCCGACGCTGAAAGCGCGCAGATCTGGGCGGCATGGTTCATGCGCAAGTTGCTCCTCCCCGGGGCCTGATCTTGGAATTGGTGTCAGTGTGCAGGCGTCAATGATAGTGCCCCCGAAGCTGCTAGTCACGGGTCTACAGATCGCCGCCTCGCGGAACCTACGCCGAGATATCGGCGCGCCAGAATCCGAAACACTGCTGCCCGGACCGTGTCTCGCCACTCAGCGCTGAAAGACGTTGTCGCGGTGGTATTTCAGATATACCTCAACGCCACTAGGCACGAAGCGTAGCGGCTGGGGCAATCGGAGCGCGCCGCGATGGCGACCGTCCAGTCTAGGGGAGACGTGCATGTCCCCGCCCTCATCAAAGGTGATAAGCCCCTTGTCGAAGAGCGCGTCGAGGTTTGCCGACAACAAAAGCCCGTTGAGGCGATCGAGCTTCTGCTTAGCCGTAGATTTCTTCCACGGCCTGATGTGTGAGGCGATGAGCAGCTCACGGCAATCGATTCCGCTGACAGCACAAGCGCCGCCCCACACTTGCATGAGGTTCTCGCGAAACTGGCCTTGGCCACGCCGCGCGTTCGCTCGCGTGAGCACGTCGGTGATCGGTTGCTCACCGTCGGGGCGATCCTCGGCGTCAAGGGGCTCCGTCGGTGCGCACTGCATTGCGTCCGCGAGACGCGCCCACTTTTCGGTGCGCCGGTCCGGAGGGATTGAGTCGAGCACACGGCCGACGGTGGGCAGATCCCATTCCGTATAGCTGCCGAACATGCCCAGCAGCTTGCCTTTGCCGGTGATCGCGCGCGCGTCGAGCGTGACCGGTTCATCGAGCCACCAATAGAAGTCCTCGGGACAAATCCAGTTGGGGATCCAGTGCAGATTTCGATGCCAGCCAGAGAGGAACCGATGCTGGTTGCCGCCGTATTGCTTCTGCACATTCTCGACCGCCCAAGCGTCCTCCCACAACTCGCCCAACCGAAGCTTTTGAACGATATCTTTGCGTTGCTCCTTGTCGCGTTCTTGAGTGAGCCCAATTGCGTTGCCTGCAATGCCGACGAGCTGCTGGACGCCGTCGTGCGAGACGGTCATAAAGACGAACGTCTGCCCGGCGTTTTCGTCGAGCGGCGCAGAGCCAAGCCGTTCCGTGTGGAAGACTCGGAAGCGCTCTTTGCCCCGCTTGAACAGTAGGCGTGGTGAGTTGTTCCACTCTTCGTGCCCATAACCGGTCTCCCGCGGATATCCGCTGGTGACGCTCACTCCCGAGGGACGCAGGTAGTGGTTGGTGTTCCAGAGAATCGGTTTTTGGATGAACAGCGCCATTGCAATTCGTTCGTTCTTTCGTTTTGGCAAAGAGGCCGTGCAGGGAGATGCGCGGTAATGCCGTCCGCGGACCCGCGGCTCGGCGGCGCAAGCGGTCCCCTCGATCATCGACGGCAGCATCCTGCTTTACCGTTATGACCATCGGACTTGCGCAATAGTAGACGCAGGAGGCCAATGGCGACAAGCCAGCTGCGCGAGCGGGCGCCTGCAGGAGCAGTCCAACGAATTCGTGCTTTGCGTCAAGGGAGTCTCACTAATTCCGATTCTAAGACGGGCGAGCGGCAACCGAATTAATTGATAAGCCCTTGATTTCACTGAAGACGCAGTCTCACGAAGTCCGGTTTCTCACACGTGCGGGGAAACGGAATTGGTGAGACTGAGACGTTCTTTGTGAGACTGCAGTTACCGAAATAGTGAGATTACTCGGACGCAAGCCGGACTTGTCGCGTGACTTAGACTTGGCTCTTACCGGTTTGAGGAAAGTGCCTGTAGCCGCTCTCTGCCTGTGCCAACGATTCCGACGCCCAATGCGCATGCTTCTGCTGCAGCAAGGCCTTCATCCTGGATAAATCCCTTATTGGACTGCATAATGCGCGCGCCGGATTGCCGGCAGTCAGGCGCGCATCGGTTTCGGCCCCGGCTCGAAAGTGGGGCCATTCTCCATGCGGCTGGCCAGGAAGGCAGTGATCTTCGCCGGCGGCAGCGGATGGCTGAAGTAGTAGCCCTGCAATTCGTCGCAGCCTTCGCGGCGCAGGAATTCGAGTTGCGCCTTGTTCTCCACGCCTTCGGCGACCACTTCCAGGCCGAGCCGGTGGCCGAGCCCGATCACCGCGCTGGTAATCTGCGTGTCGCTGCGGCTTTCCGGTATGTAGCGGACGAAGCTACGGTCGATCTTGACCGTATCGATCGGGAAGCGGCTCAGGTAGGCAAGTGAGGAATAGCCGGTGCCGAAGTCGTCGATCGCCAGTCGCACGCCCGTGCGCTTCAGGCGCGAGAGCCAGCTGGATGCCTGTTCGGCATCGCGCATGACCATGCTTTCGGTGAGCTCCAGCTCCAGCAGGTTGCCCGGCAAGCCCGCTTGGCGCAGGGCATCGATGATCGTCAGCCTGAGCGACTTGTCGGCAAACTGCCGTGCTGAAAGATTGACTGAGACCCGCACCGGCTGCAGTCCCTCGGCGCGCCATGCGGCATTCTGGCGGCACGCTTCGCGCAGGGCCCACGCGCCGATCTCGACAATGGCGCCACTCTGCTCCGCGAAGGGAATGAAGTCTCCGGGCATGACCATGCCGAGTTCCGGATGGTTCCAGCGGATCAGGGCCTCGACCGCCGTGCACGCTCCCGACGCAAGCGCAATGCGCGGCTGGTAGTAGAGGACGAATTCGTTCTGCTCGAGCGCCCGGTGCAGGTGCGACTCCATGTCGATGCGCTTCTGCAGGGACGCGCTCATGCCGCGGCAGTAGAACTGGTAGCCGTTCTTGCCGAGTTGCTTGGCGCCGTACATGGCCAGGTCGGCATGCTTGAGCAGGGTCTGCCAGTCGTTGCCGTCCTCGGGGAAGGAACTGATGCCGATGCTTGCCGTCATCCGCAGTTCTGATTCGTTGACGACGAAGCCTGGCGCGAGCGCAGCTTGGATCCTGGCGATGGTCCGGCCCAAGAGCGTCGGATCGCCCTTGGGGTCCAGCAGCACGACGAATTCATCGCCGCCGAAGCGGGTGATCAGTTCCACTTCCTGCAGACTCTCGCGCAGCCGGTCGGCCATCAAGCGCAGCACGGTGTCGCCGGCGTTGTGGCCGATCGTGTCGTTCACGACCTTGAATTCATCCAGGTCGACGAAAATGACATGCAGGGTCTGGTCGCTGGCGCGGGCACGGGTCAGCGCCTTCTCGACCTCGGCCTTGAACATCAGCCGGTTGGGCAGGTCGGTAAGGGCATCGTGATTGCTGATGAAGCGCAGGTTCTCTTCGGCCTGGCGCCTCAAGAAGAAGTGCCCGGTCTGATTGGCAATACCGCTCGCCATCGCGAGCGCGTGCGCATCGGGGCTGCGCCTGGCACGGGAATAGAGTTCGACGACGCCGAGCGTCACGTGGCCCCTGCTCAGCGGGAAGGCGAACACCGTCCGGATGCCGCCCGCGTCGAGCCACCTGGCTTGCGCGTGCCGCGCCATCGCGTTCCGGTTTGCATACCATTGTGGCGCCTGCAAGACCGCGGCATCGGCGGGCCCTGGAGGGCGTTCGGCGAGCCAGGGCTCCAGCGCCTTGACGCGGGCCAGGTAGACCGGCGGCAGCTTCATTCCCTGGCTGTCGTCGCTCGGCCAGAAGGCACCTGCCTCCCAATCCATGCCTTCGAGCAGCGTGTGGACGATCTCCTCAAGCACCTCGATCTCGCTGGTGGCCGTGGCCAGGTGCAGCGCAATCTGGTGTTCCTGCGCCCTCGCCTGCTCGGCGCACTTGCGCTGGCTGATGTCCTGCGCGGTTCCGCGCAGCACGGCGCTGTCGTGCGCCCCATGCGCGTGGCCGATCAGGTGCAGCCAGCCCCGGCGTCCGCGCCGCGACCGGTACGGGCACTCGAACTCGAACGGCTGCCGATCCGGCAGCGCGGCCCGCATCTTTTCCTGCAGCACGGCGCGATGGCCGGCATCGATCGCCTGGAACAGCGCGTCCGGCGTCGGTTTGTCTCCGCGCCAGCCCAGCAGGCGCGCCATTTCCCGGGAAAAATGCGCGATGTCCTTGCCCAAATCGATGCGCCAGTCGCCCACATGGGCGATCTGCTGCGCCTCGGCGAGCGCCGCCTGGCTGTCGCGCAGGCTGTGCGTCATCTGGTCGGCCACGGCGACGGCGCGCGCCCGCGAACTCGACAACGCGTAGGTGAGCCAACCCAGCAGCACGCTGATGATCGCGCCGGAAATCACCACCAGCGCCGGCAGGTAGCGCTGCGGACCACTGATGGCGTTGGCATCGGCAGCAAATGCGATCACCCAGCGCCGTCCGCCGAAATCCCGCACCGCGCTCTTGGCCAGGTCATGCTGGCCCGCGCCCGTCCAGCCGTGCGCCAGTGCCGTCGCGCCATGCGCGGCACTGGCGTGGACGCCGCTGGCGCCCGCGCCCCGGCTGCGTCCCCGGGCCGCCAGGCCGGTCACACTGTCATAGAGCAAGTTGGCGGCGGAGGGGGGAACCGCGGCCTCGGCAAAGTCTCCGGCGTCATACACGCGGAACCGGATGCGGCGCAGGTTCTCGCTGCTGACCAGGTCTTTCAGCAGGTCGTCCACGCGGATGCCCGCCCCGACCGAGCCGATATAGGCGCCGCGGCGAGCTTCCACGGAATCCAGGTTTGGCACCTTGCGGTACACCGGCAGGCGCAGCGCGATGCCCACATGCGGGTTCTTTGCCTCGCTGAAGATCAGGCGGCCGCTGCTGACGGACTTCCCGGTATCGCGCGCCCGTTCCAGCGCGGCCAGGCGGCGCGGCTCCGCACCCATGTCGAGCCCGATCGATGCCAGGTTCATGGCGAGCGGTTCGACATAGGTCAGCACGAAGTGGCCCGGCCGCTGGCCCGGGGGACGGACGTTGAACGTCACGCCCGCATCGCGCAGGATCGGATCGCTGAGCTGATCGGCGACAAAGGCGTCGAGCTCGGTCGCTGGCACATAGGGCGCGTAGTTCAGCGTCTGGAAACCGGGATAGCGCTGCGGCAGGTTCAGCCCGCTGACGAAATCGCGAAACTCGCCGCGCGAGACATGGTCGCTGGCGCCGAACAGCGCCTGCAAGGCCACCAGTACGTCGGTATAGAGCCGGATCCGTGTATCGAGCTGCTGGATGACGTCGCCGGTATCGTTCTCAAAACGCAGGCGGACGTCCCTTTCCAGCAGGTCGGTGCAGAACGCATAGACGACGGTCGTCGTCAGCACGCCAAGCAGCACGGAGCCCGTCGTGATGGTGCGCGACCCAAGGCGTCCAAGCGGGCGCAGCACGCGCGCAAGCGTCTGGCGCAAGATTGTTTCCCCCGGGATGTCCGATGGCGCCCATGCGGCTGAGCGGCGGTCACAAACGACTGATGCGAAAAATGCACTTATTGGCCGGCGCACCTATTCGAAACCGACCGTTTATATGTGTTTACAATCTATAACAACCGGGGGGTGACGGGCGCTAAATATCGTAGTGCAAAACCCCACGTAAGTGGGGTGCCCGTTTTTGGGGAGCAGTGAATTAGCGGGGAGGAAACCGCAAGGGTAGCGACTCCTCAATGAACCACGAGTAAATGAGATTGACAGTGCGTACCTCGCTCTCCGGGCCAGGCATCAAGATCACGCGGTCAGTCTGGGATACCCTTGTGCTCTCCCCTTGCCAGCGGCCCTTTCCCCTTTCATGACGCCGTGCTGGTCCACGAGCACGCGCCGAAGGCCATATCCCGCTGGGCCTCCTTGGCGGAATCCCATCTCGATAAGGCGACACTGCCCAGAAAATAACTGGCGAAATCGGCTTCCGGCCCATACTCCCAATCGGTGTGGTCCGCGTTGTGTCCGATCGCCACGGCGTAGCTCCACATCTGCTCGGCCGCCCCAACGTCGTCTGAGACTTGAACTTTGAAGGCGGTCGCGTAGACGTACATCCCCCGGTACTCCTCCACAATCCATCGCAATAGCTGCCCCATAGCTCACTCGGCGCAGGATCGCAGCATGATAAAGGGCACTCCCTATTTCTTAATAGCGAGATTGTTCCGCTGGAGCGTCAACACTTGCATTAGGCTCAGTGAGGGTTCTCCAGCCGATCCACGTAATCCTGAGCCCATAGAATTGCATGCCCCTGTGCGTCCTCATTTCTCTCGTAGAGCCCGAGCACCTCCGACTCCATGATGACGTGGCGATCCTTGGTTACGCGCCCTAAGGATGCAAATTCCCCACTCCCAGCGGGCTTTGCGAATCCCTCGATAATGTATCCTCGATACTTCTCGATAGACATGGTTGGTCTCCCTCCAATCGATACCCGAGCGCGCGCCGTCGCTCATCGAACGGGCCCTGCAACAGGCTAGCACGCAGCGCTAGACACCTGCTTGGCAACCTTTCGCCGTTGGGCCTGGCGAACCTACGCCCGCCTCGCCACCGAGCTGCGCCTCGGCCCCAGCCAGCTTTAGATTCTGTAATCCAGCACCTTGACAGCAACGCTGCCCCGTTACCGGCGAGGACACCTCCGTTGCAGAAGGGTGGTGAGAGTGCTCCGCGCCGAAGACCATTACCAGCGCACCTCCGATCAGCGCATGCACCGACGTCAATAGGCTCGGCCCCTGCCAACGACGCGTCGATGTGGATAACCGGTCCTTGAGCCGCGGAAAACACTGGTTCGCCAGCCGGCTGGGGGCAGTGCACCTTTATCCTGTCGCCTGCGTGCGCGACGCTACTCCAATCTGGCGCTGCAAAGGACTCAAGGGTGGGCTGGCAAATGCTGTGTGTTTAAGCGCGACCTGTCGCAAGAATATCTTCCCTAAATCCCTTCCGCGGCCAGCTTCGCAAAAATCTTGGTGATCTTCTCGTCCAGCGTTGCCGCGGTAAACGGCTTGACCACATAACCACTGGCCCCCGCCTTTGCCGCCGCGATGATGTTCTCTTTCCTGGCCTCAGCTGTCACCATCAGCACCGGCAGCTTGGCCAGCGTCGCGTCACTGCGGATAGTCTGCAGCATAGTGAGGCCGTCCATATTGGGCATATTCCAATCTGAAATGACAAATTGGAATCGACCATCCCGGAGCTTCTGCAGGCCGATGGCGCCATCCTCGGCTTCCTCGATATTCGAAAAGCCGAGCTCGTTGAGCAGGCTGCGGATGATCCGACGCATGATAGGGAAGTCGTCGACCACTAAGATCTTGAGGTTTGTGTCCACGGTAATGACTCCAAAACAGCTGTGGATGCACTAATCCTAGTGCTTGTTACTCCACTCAACAAGCAGACTTGCGGCCGGAACCTCCCCTACGCGCGCCAAAAAGCCATCTGGCGCCATGCGCTGGCGCTCTACTGCGATACCATTCCATGCATCCTGCCGGGAAGGCGATGTCGGCGCGTGGCACGGTACTGTAAGCTAGCCTATCAAACAAGCACGCCGCGCTTCCCAAGATGCGATCCACTGTTCCACTTCCCCGGCAGGCATTGGCCGACCAATGAAATAGCCCTGAGCCAGATTGCAGCCGCTCGCCCTCAGAAATTGCCAGTCCTGCAGGTCCTCGACGCCTTCCGCCACGGTCTGAATCCCCAATTCACGTGCCATCCCCAGCGTGGCCTCAAGAATCGTGCGTAGCGGTGGCTCCTTCCATGCTCCGTGGACAAAGCTCATATCCAGCTTCATCTCGTCGAAAGGGATATCCCGCAGCTGTGCCAGAGATGAATACCCGGTGCCAAAATCGTCGATGGAAAGCGCGATGCGCTTGAGCCGCAAACGCGTCAGCACATCCAATGCCACCATCGGTTCGGCCATTACACGCGACTCCGTGATTTCGAGGACTAGCCGGGAAAGGGAGACCCCCACTTGGTTGGCTGTTTGTTCAATGAAGTCAGGAAGGTCCAGTGTAGTGAGGCTGTCCATCGACAGATTGACTGCTACCGACAACGGTAGGCCTGCATCCTGCCAGCACCGTGCCTGACGTAACGCGCTTGTCAACACCAAACGCGTCAGTTCGGTGATGAGCCCGTTGTCTTCCGCCAACTCGATGAACTGCCCTGCGGCCACTAACCCCGCACTGGGATGCTGCCAACGCGCCAGCGCTTCCATACCCACCAGCGCCGCTGTTTGCAACGAAACTTTGGGCTGGTAATAGTTGACGATATCCCCAGTATCAATCGCGCGTCGCAGCTCTTCGGCTTGAAAGCGGAAACGCTGAACAGCCGGACCGGTTTGAGCGGAGGCAAGTGGCTTGCCCAGCAATTGCTCCTTCAGTTGGCTTGCCGAAGCGGGCTTGCGCAAGGCCCCGATGACATGCAGTCCTTGGATCCTCGCAAGCTTCTGGGCGCTCTGAATGACACGGGGATCTTCTCCGCTCACCAGCAGCAAGCCCCCCGCATAGCCGGCTGCCACCAGATGCCGGACGAATTCAACGCCGTCCATATCCGGCATCTGCAAGTCGCTGAAAATTAGGCCGATCGACTGCGTTTCCTTCTCGAGCAGAGCAAGGGCATCCGGCGCGCGCTCGAACGCGACAATGTCCCGAAAGCCCAGTTGCGTCAATTGACGGGTCAATAGCTTGAGGACGAACGGATCGTCATCGACCACCAGCACTTTCATTCGTTCTATGTCGTTATCCATAGTCTATTAGGTCGATCGCATAAACCTCTCTGGCCCATCGATCGCATCGACGCGCTGCCGTGCAGCCCAACACCGACGAATCCCAAAGCGAAGTCAGGACTTGCCGCTTTCAACGCCGAGCTTGTTCAGAGAGCTGTTAATCTTGGCGATCAAACTGGTTTTGTCGAATGGCTTGACCGCGAAATCCGTTGCGCCAGCTTTTAGGCACTCGATCACCACGCTTCGTTCGCTGTTCCCCGTGATCATAATCACCGGCACATCGGTCATGTAGGGCAAGAGGCGGAGCCGCCGCGTCACTTCAATGCCACTGATATCGGGGAGCTCGATGTCCATCAGCACCAGATCGGGCCGATACTGGCGCAGGCCGGCCGTCGCCTCCAGCCCAGTGGTAGCAAATACCAATCTGTAGCCTGCATCGCGCAAGATCGCGCGCAGCAGGTCGTGCTGAAACTCATCGTCTTCCACCACTAGCACTAGCGGCTCGAACTTTTCTGCGAGCTCGCGCAATGCCCTGGCTGACTCGATCCGCGGCTCCGCTTTCAGGGAGAGACCACCAAGCCATTCGCGAATATCCTCCATCGTGTGCTTGATGGACGCCAAGTGGTTGCCGATGGCCTCGGCTTTCAGTTGCTCGATCGTGCGCTGGAAATCCGACGCATCGCCGGCGGCCATGGTTCTCGCGCTCGGCATTGCGCGCACCTTGTGCAAGAAACCATCGAGCTCCCTCGCGATGGCTGCCTCCGCCAGACTCAGCGAACGGGTCGCTAAGTCGATACGCTCACTGCGCTCTGCGGCGTGGTCCTCAAGCTGGGCATCGTAAGTGGCGAGTTGCTTGGCGCACGCAACTAGCTGCCCGACTGATACAGTGTCCGGCGGCGGCTGGCGCGTTTGCCGCAGGGCGTGATGCACAGCCATGCGTAGCCGCGGCGCATCATTCGTTGCCGGCCAGAATAGGATGTAGTCATCAAAATGCGCACTCTTGCATAGTTCATAGGTCTCCCACAGCTCGCTGCCAGTGCATAAGACGAGCGTGCGATGCGGCACGGTGGGTGCGACCGAGCTCAAACGGAAGAGGTCTTGATAATACTGTTCCGCCTCCTCCAGCTTGTCGAAAGCGAGGACAAGTACCTCAGGCCGGTGCTCCTCGAAGTCGCTGACGGCAAACTCCGGCTTGGTTGAGACACGGATGTTGTCGAACTCTTCACTCAGCAGGGCAGCCACGAGCTCCGCATCAGCGACCGCCGGCGTCACCACCAGGATGGGTGGATTGCCTTTCATGATGCCCGCCCCGCAACGGGCACCCGCAACGCGCGGCGGGTTCCGTATGGCAGCCAGCCATACAAATTGGCAACGATAAAATCCATGATTCCTCCTACATTCTGACTTATGGGCATCTCAAATCCACGGGAAAGATCGCAGCGAGTGTGCCGGTGGTGCGTTCATGATTCCTGGCCCAGCCAAGCGTCGATGGCGGCTTCGACGAGTGGCACTTCAGTCTCTACCTGTGACATGCAGTGATCGATCTCTGCATAATTCTCTGCTTTGCCCGCGCCTTCCAGCTTGGCGCACAGATCGCCGAGCGTTAGCGCTCCTACCGAGCGTGAGGAGGACTTCAGTTTATGGGCAATCAAGCTGACCTGGCGGGCGTTGCCGTCACGGGCCTGCAGGCGCAATTCTTTAGTCTGCCCTCTCAAGGCGATCAGATAGTCAGAGAGCAAGGCGTTGACGATGTCGCGGTCGTCGCCAACGAGGTCGGTCAACACCGACAGCTTTAGCTGCGATGCATGCCTATCCCACGATGCTTGCTCTTCTTTTGGCAATAGTAGCGGAGAAGTCCCAACGCTAGACAGGGACTGATCCAAGGCTTCCTTCAGAAGATTCAGGTGCAAGGGCTTGGTCAGATATCCATCGAAGCCTGCCGCCTTGGCCCGCGTCATCTCATCCTGGAGCGCGTTTGCCGTCAGCGCCAGGATAGGGATGCGCGAGACAAGGCTCTCCTCCTTCCGCACGGCAGCGGCCAATTCATAACCGTCCATCTCGGGCATATTGAGGTCGGTCAGGATCAGGCTGAATCGACCACTTCGCCACAGCAGCAATGCTTCTTTGCCATCCTTGGCCAGCTCGGCGGTATATCCAAGCAGGCCAAGTTGACGCAGAATGACCTGCTGGTTGATCGCATCATCTTCAGCGACAAGAATCAAGCCGGATTTTGGCGGCTCCAAGTCATCCCTTTCCTCAGGGCCAGTAGAGGGTCTATCTTGGTGGCTGCTATTGCCGCACGTCTTGTCGCAGGAGACCTGACCGGCCGCCGTTGCCACAGCTTCCTGGAGTGACTGATAGCCCAGCATCTCAATGCCCAGGAAAACCACATTAGCGTCCTCAGCCCGGGAAATTCGCTCTTTTGCGCGCGCGATGACCACGCGTCCAACATCTCGATTGACATCCGCGTCCTCGAGACAGCCATTTTGATGACATGCGTCATTCATGCCATCATCGATAAGCACCAATATTGAATCATGCGTTCTTTCATGTCTTAGGTCACCTGAAAACTCCTGCACAATCCTAACGTTTGCGCCCGTGTCAGAGAGATAGGTGCCAAGATCCTCCGCGGAAAATAGACGGCTCTCGACCAGAATACAATCGATGCCAAGTAATGCCGGATCACGCGGCGGGGCTGGTTGTTTTGCCATCTCGAATGGCAACGTCACACTGAACACCGAGCCTTCACCCGGCTGGCTGGAAACCGATATCTCACCCTCCAGCAGTTCGACGAGACGTTGACAGATGGCAAGGCCCAAGCCGGTCCCTCCGAAACGCCTAGTTGTTGAGGCTTCTGCTTGTGTAAATGGCGTGAATAGGTTTGTTAGCGTGTCCTGGGACATGCCTATGCCGTTATCGGAGATGGTGAAACGAATTTGTGTAGCGGCGCCGTTACTATTCACCGTCTCTGCACGTATCTCGACGCGCCCGCTTTGGTCGGCTCTGCCACCGGAGAACTTGATTGCATTACCGGCCAAATTATAAAGCAGTTGCCGGAGACGAGTGCCGTCCGACAAGACTACATCAGGAATCCTTGGCGAGACAAAATTGGTCAGTCGCACTCCCGCCTTTCCAGCAACCGGCATCAACGATCCGCATAAACTCTCGACTATATGTCGGATCGATATGGGGGTTCGCTCAATCTCCATCCTGCCGGCCTCTATCTTCGAAAAATCGAGGATGTCATCGATGATTCGCAAGAGCGAGTCGGCTGACTCTCGGATTGTTCGGATAATATTCGACTGATCATGGGACAGCTGCGATTGAGCCAGCACCTCGACCATGCCGATGACCCCATTCATTGGGGTGCGGATCTCGTGGCTCATCGTCGCGAGGAAGGCACTCTTGGCCCTTGAAGCCGACTCCGCGTCAGACTTGGCCCGCTCCAGCTGTTGGCGCACCCTACGGCTATCCGTAATGTCCCGCGCGGTAGCATAGATGAGACCGTCCGCGGCCCGCACGGCTTTCCAGGCAAGCCACCGAACCATGCCATTCTTGCACAGATAGCGATTTTCGAAGTGCTCGGTCGGATTTCCCGCCAGGTGTCGCTCGATCTCGCGGTGCGTCGCTGGGAGATCATCGGGATGAATGAATTCCGCAAATGGTCGGGCCAAGAGTTCCTGCGTGGTCCAGCCGAGCACCTGCTGGAATGCGGGGTTGACGCGCTTGAAATAGCCGTCCATCCCTGCAATGCAGAGCAGATCGAGCGATAGTTCGAAGAATCGGTCACGCTGCGCCTCGGCGTTCTTCCGCGCGCTGATATCCTGAAGAAGCACGAGCGCCGCAGGTTCCTGATCCCAGTCGTATGGGGCGGCAGCCACTTCGCACTGGAGTATTGATCCATCGAGTCTTATCCATACTTCCTCAGCGGTCGGCATGGCTATGCGCTCCTCTTGGAGCTGCTGCATGCGGTCTTGGACGAGCCGCTGGCTATCCGCGTGGACAAAACCAAGCACATCGCGATCCAGCAAGGACGCTTGTGACGGCGCTCCGAGCGTTTCCACCGCTTTCGGATTGGCATAGCAGATCCGCCCCGCCCGCTGGACGAAGACCGCGTATGGTAAGAGCTCGATAAGCTGGCGATAGCGCGCTTCGCTGAGTTCCAACGCCCGGGCATTGGCGCACTCACGGCTCACATCCCGCAACACAAGTACGACACCACGGACATCACCTTCCTCAGCGCGAATCGGCGCAGCACTGAGCGTGACATCTCGCAGCATGTTGCTATTGGCGTTCGATAGCCTTAGACCGTCCCAGTGCAGATCAATGCCTGTACCAAGTATTTCCTGTGCCGGGTCAATTACCTCCCGCTTGGAGTCTGGACCGGCGATTCGAAGTACCTCGCTAAGGGGGCGAGCTAACGCCTCTTTCTTCTGCCAGCCGGTAAGCTCTTCGGCCGTCGGATTCATCCGCTTGATACGTCCCTGCTCATCGGTGGAGATGACAGCATCGTTGATGGCATGAAGCGTGATGTCGAGGTCACGTTCACTCTCGCTCACGCGAGTCTGCAATGAAATATCGCGAATCAACACCACCCTGCCGCCGCCGCGGCGGGATTCAAGGCGAATTTCGTACACGAGCACGGTGTGGTTCTTTACCCGGAAGTTAAGGCATTCCTGACCACTCGTGACATTGTTCAGCGCAGCTGCCAAGGCCTTCTGCTTGGCAACGCGGTCGGCGCTGAGGTCGCTACGAAAGAAGGCCGCCGCAATATCGTAGGACGTCGCATTCCAGATTGCTTCCTTAGAGACACCGAGCAGCTTCAGGAAGTGAGGGTTAAGCCCGTCCAACTTGCCCTCAGGGGAGAGACCGAAGGCGACATCGGGAATGGCTTGAAACAGCGCGTCAACTCGCTCCGCTTTCATCGCCTCGCGCTCTTTCGCAGCGCGCTCCTGGTTTCCGGATACGACGACACGCCGCAATAGCGTTGCTTGCCGAGTGCTTGCAAAGAGGATGAGCGTGGTCATCAAAAGACCAGCGATCAACAGAAAATCGCGGCGTGCTCGGAACGAGGCTAAATACTCAAATCTGGAGAATCCGACGACAACAACAAGCGGATAATCCCCTAGCTTCTTATAACTGGTAATGCGAGCAATACCATCGATAAAGCTTTCCGACTGATAGGATCCGGATGGTGCGTTATTAAGCGCCTGACGCAGAGCACTATGCTTCGGCGCGATTGTACCGACTGTATCCTTGGGGCCAGCGCGTCGAGCACGTATGACATAATCATTCTCACCAAGGACCGCGACCAGCCCGTGATGGCCGAGCCGAAGATCATCGTATAATTGTGTTAGATACGCCGGGTCCATCGATATAACGACCACGCCAATAAAGTCGCCCTTATCATTCTCAACGCGGCGCGATAGTTGAATCGATGGCTTGCCGCTGGCTCGGCCAAATACAGGTTTTCCAATAAATAGTCCACGGCTGCTATTTTCGAGATGGACGCGAAAATGCTCACGGTCAGAAAGATCGATCGGCTTGAAATCTGGCACCGTGGAAGAGCGTAGGATGCCGTGTCGGTCAATGACGGCTATCTGCAGGAAGACGTCTAGTTTGACTCGATTAGATTTAACATACGCATCCATGGGAAGCTGCACCCCATGTTTTTCTACCTGCCATGCAACCAGATTGGCCAGTTGTTCCGCCTCGCGCATCAGCCGCGTGGTATGTGCATCGAGCACGTCAATCAATGCCTCCGTCTGGCGCTGTGCTGTGCGAATCTCGGAGTCGGCATCCCAGCCAATAGCGCTTCCAAGCGCGAGCCAAAGCGCTATGACAAGTGCCACTCCTGGCAGGTAATATCGGCGCTTTGCTATCTGGGCGACTCGTGTCTCGGATATGGGAGAACTGATCATCTTATTTCTGCGGCCATGTTGGCCAACATGGCTCTTGTGCTTTGAGTGATTTGCTCAAGCCGGCTCTATCGCTCGCCAGGGCGATCGCCTTCCTGGTGACCGCGGCGTGCTTGCATACCTCTAGGTCTTGCCATGCTTGCGGGGTAGATCGAGACTGCCGCCGGGATAATGTTGGTGGGAGCTGGTCGGCGCCCAGTCAAGCGGGCCCGCTACGCATTGCCGCCCGTATGACCGCGTGACTGGCTGCTACTAGCATGATGGAATCTCGTCAGAAAAGCGTGCGCCCGGCCCCTTTTCAGTCCCGCGCCCGCCAATGTGGTATCGCATTGGCGTCTGTTGGGGGCAGCGTCGACTGCTATGGATCAGCTGACCAGCAGGAGGACGGTTAGCTGCGAGAGCTTCCTGGTCTTGCCTGCGCGCGACGGGGGGCGGCACATGCTGCATACAAAATTCGCCTGTGGCTCATATGCATGCGTCACGAACTGCCCACTGCACCAGGTGCAGATGGAAAGCTGCAGCATATTGCGCTCGATAAACCGTACTCTAACGTCCAGGCACGGGTGAAACTTAAGACAATCTCGCCGCCGAGCAGCGATACTTGCTCGAGATAGAGCCGATAGCTGGGCCACCACAGTACGGATGCCGCTCGCCTCGCCCTGCTGCACAATGAACAGATAGGCGGAGAAGAACAGCGACGAATGGATATTTGGCAGCCAAGTGGTGAACCACTCGGTCGAGAATGGCAGCATGCCCTTGGGCGGCGAGATCCCGCGCAACTCTTTGTAAAACCGGATCAGGCGATCGCGCGAAAGCGTGGTCTCGGCTTCCAACACCTGCAAGCGCGCGCCCAGCCCGATCAACTCAATGGCAAGCTGGGTCTGCTTGGCATCCTGTAGCACGCTCTTGCGTCTGGTCGCCGGAGTGGCCGCAAGGCTCCGGGCCGGGGCAGCTTGCAGCAGCGCACTCAATTGAAGGACTCCACCGGCTGGCGGGCCAGCAAGATGGCAGCGTGCATCTGCTGCATATCATGACTCTTCGGGTTGTGGGTAAACGTCGACAGCAAGGCATGGTCGTCGAACCGGAACCGGCACAAGACCAGATTGGATGCCGTCAGCTTGACCAGTTGCGCGGGCGTGAGCTTGGCAGGGATGTCAGCGATTTCCTTGCCAACACCGAGCCGGTACATGGCTTCTATCTGGTTCTGGCGCACAAGTTGTTGCGCGAGCAGCAGATAGGCCAGGTTAACTTCCCTGATCTCATCCAGAAATCCGCTAGTAGCTTTTTCCATTTTTTTCTACCAAGTGCTGGCGCGTCACAACGTACAAAGATGCAGAGCGACCGCAAAGCGCCGTGCAAATCTCTAACGTTTCGTTACATTAGTAACCAACTGTAACGAGGTTCAAGGACGCTTTATAGCATCGGTTCGTCCCGTTGCCAAAGGCTGTTTGACAGAAAGACCGGAAATGTTACACAACAAATACATAGGGTCCCGTGCACTGTCCAATGCGAGCCGCATGCGGATTCGCCCACTTCCTGCCGTCTCGAGCGATCAGCAGCAAGGGGATCCGGCGTTGCAGCCCTGCGAAACACGTTGGCGCCTGGGTGCGCTTGTGCAATACCCAATCGGCTTGCGGATGATGTCTCCCTAAGGTCACAGTACACGTCAGAATCATGTCAGCAAGTGCTGACTGGATTGGAGCTTTGCCGGATTTGGCGAAGCTTAAGGCGCCCGAGGGAGGGCCGGGCCAGTGGGCCGGCGAGAGAAGTCCATCTCGCGCGTGCCCAAACCTAGTTGGCTCACCTGTCGTATCCGTCGTCCGCTGCACCCTTGCCCAAACGGGAACATGGTCGACGGGATACTCCCGCTCCATCAATAAGGAATGTCGGCCAACACCTTGAACACGACCGCCTCATGGCGATTCAGGCCATCAAAGGCGACCAATGCGTGGCCCGATTTCGAACACTTCGGCAAATTGCAGCGCTGGTAAGGGGCGACCGAATAGATAACCCTGCCCCTCTTCACACCCAAGGCGGTGCAGAGTGTCACGTTGCTCTTCGGTTTCGACCCCCTCGGCAATCGTCTCCAGGCCGAAACTCCGTGCCATATCGAGCAGCGCGCGGACGATGGCAGCGTCCCGATTTGATTCATGTATTTGTTGCACGAAGGAACGGTCGATCTTGATCCGGGTAAGTGGGAAGCGTTTGAGCAGGCTGAGCGATGCGTAGCCGGTTCCGAAATCGTCGAAGGCAATCCCCACGCCGTGGTCCCGCAAGCGCTGAAGCGAATCCAACGCCAACTCGTTTCCATCGAGCACAATGTTTTCGGTGACTTCTAGCTCGAGCGCCTGCGGTGGCAGGCCATGCCGCTCCAGGACGGAAAAGACCTGTGAAGCAATGTCTTCCGCGCGAAGCTGGGCGCCAAACAGGTTGACGCCAATACGGAAATCTGTCGCGCCACTTCTGCGCCATTGCGCTGCCTGCGCACAGGCTTCATCAAGAATCCACGATCCAGCACTTACGGCGAGCGCCCCCTCTTCCAACGCGGGGAGGAAAGCCGCAGGAGACAGAAGGCCATGCTGCGGATGCAGCCAGCGAATCAGTGCCTCGGCACCGGTGAGCGAGCCGTCGGCCAGGCGGATCTGCGGTTGATAGAAGAGAACGAATTCACCGTCGCTGACTGCACGATGCAACTCGAGACTGTAGAGCCGGCGCGCGACCGCTTCATTCCGTAACTCGGTGGCGAAGACGAACGACTGGCCATGGCCGATGCTCTTTGCCTTGAATAGAGCCAAGTCCGCATTGCCGATCAGTTCCAACGCTTCCCGTGCATGGAGCGGCGCGATGGCCACGCCGCAACTGACCGATAGCCGCACCACATGACCGTCGCTGATGATCGGCTCGGCCATATTGGCAATCACCGTATGAGCGAAATCCTTCGCCTGCCCGGCACTGTCGCATTCGGGCAGCAGGATAGCGAACTCGTCTCCGCTGATCCGCGCGACCGTCTCTTTCGGGCCCACGGTCTTCTCCAGGCGGCGAGCCACCTCGCAGAGGATTCCATCGCCTACCGCGTGGCCAAGCGTGGCGTTGAGGTCCTTGAACCCATCGAGGTCGACCATGACTACTGCTGCCGGCAACGCGAGCGTGAGTGCCTCTTCCACGCGCCGGTAGAAACACGCTCGGTTGGCGAGTCGGGTGAGCATGTCGATGTTCGCAAGCCGTTGCAACGCCTGTTCCTCACGCCGCAGCGCTGTTAGGTCCTGAAGATGGGCGTTGAACGTCAGGTCTGCGTTCGTGCGCAGGCAAGTTAGGGACAACCCGAGAAGGAATTCCGTTCCGTCTTTGCGCAGGCCGCGCAGTTCCGCTAGCATGGACGGTTCGTCGACCGGACCAGCCTCCGCGCGCGAAACCAGCTGGCAAAATGCCGCCCGCTCTCGCTCGGGGAACAGGCTGTCCAAGGCTCGGCCGGGGCCCTCGCTCGGCTTGTATCCATACAGGGCAGCAGCAGCGTCGTTCCAGGCGACGACATCCCCTCGCTCATTGAACTGCACGACGGCAGTGGGCTGGTCTTCGGTCAACGGCTCCGAGGAACGCCGCCGTACCGCCTGCGCTGCAATTTCGATGCGGCGCAACTCCAGCCTGTCCGCTGCCATTTTGGCCAGCTCGCGCAGACGCTCGCAGTCTTCCTCTGAGAAATCGCGGTGCGGCTGCCCATCAATCACGCAGAGCGCCCCTACGGCATGGCCATCGGGCGACATCAGGGGGACGCCGGCGTAGAAGCGCAGGTTGGTCGGCCCCGTGACCAATGGGTTGTCGAAAAAGCGTTCGTCTAGCGTGGCGTCCGGCACCACCATGACTTCGTTCCGGGTGATTGCGTGCGCACAGAACGAAACGTCGCGGCTCATGTCGACTTGTGCACCCTCGAGACCAGTGCTTGCCGCAAAGAAGACATGATCGCTGCCGATCATGTTCACCGCTGCAACAGGCATCTTGAAAACACGTGCGGCAATTTTGACCACTGGGTCCAGGCTGGGCAACGGTCTATCGCTTTCCAGCCCATACCCGGACAGCGCCTCTAGTCGTTCTGCCTCGGTCGCCAATACCGGGGGACACTTCATAAGAGTTCTCCAGAGTTCCGCTCGCCGCAGCCATATTGAACTGCCTCAGTCAATTGCGCCGTCCGTGCAATATATGTCCCAAACTATGTCCAAAATGATGCCCCCGATTCCGGGTATGAGAATAAATGAAAGATTAGACTAATGTAACGGCCAGCGGTATCCACGACGCGGAGGGTGCTGCAATGGTATGGAAACGTCCGCCGGATTTTCCACGGGAGCGCCCAGCATGATGGTCGATTTGGTCTCCACCGGAAGCTCGAGTCCTATTCCCTGCCCCGCGGCGGGCACGTGCGACAGCTTCGTCAGCCAGCTTGTCATGCACGCGGACGTAGTATGGAACTCGAAGTCAGGCCATCAAGGGTCTGACGACAAGTATTCCAGACTGACATCTTTTGTCTCGGTTACCTCATTCTGCAATGAGTAGAAGGACCAGACATGCTCTGCAGCGCTATCAAAGCAGGGCCAGCCTTTCAGAAAATATTGCCGCCCGCTCGTCGTAACGCCAGTTTTCGTACTAGCATTGAACGAAAGAATCGCAGTTGTCACGCGGCCATCATGCATTTCCACGCAATATCCGACGAAATGGCGATCACCGCGATTTGTTTCATACACCCTCCAGCGTTCGAGCGTAAGCAGTGGTTGCTCATCCACTGCTGCAACAGGCCCAATATGTAGACGTGTTCTAGCCATCCCCATCCTGCCGGAATCCATTTTTAGTAAACCACGCGGGGCGCACGACGAATATACTTGTCTCCATCATTGCTGCCGCAGACCAAGTTCAAACCACACGATTGGCTGCATCGGCAGCGAGAAACCTCGTGTGATCCCTCGTTGTTTGGTAAACAAGCACGCATTGTGACGTAGCTGCCAACAACTTCAATCGGGAAACAGGAAGCAACATCGTTAGAAAAATATTACATGTGCGGCTCTCTTCACACAAGGAATTACAATTTGGGGCATTAACCGTTTCACTGGGCCGGCGTCGGCATGGGTAATATACCGTCGCTCTCGTGAAAAATCGTGACAATATTTAGTATCTGATGTGCGCGTTTCGCTCCTTTTTTCATGGCTATCCGCGATACGGCCGCCGAGTAAGCTGTCTGCTTCGGCCGAGCCTCCTGAAGCCCAAGAATAAAATGCAGAAAGGTAACCTCACGCTCAAGGTCTTGTGGGCGACGTGGCGCATACAACGCATATAGTGACCACGCCTGGGCCAGCCACTCCGGCGTGAATGGAAGGTCCGGGAACACCTCTCTGAAGCGTGCTGCGTGGTCCTTTTCAAATTTCGGATTCGCGTCCGCCATCCGTTCGTGTAACCACGCGAAATCCAGGAAATTCAATGTATTGAAACCAAAAACGAGTCGATCAACATCGCTGACTTCCACTTTCATAATTAAATTCTTCCTTGGCTTGATTTCGCCCTTCATGCTGTGTCTGCGTCTCCTGACGGATAACGCAAAAAACAAAATTCCTTCCACGTGAAATGGTTAACTACGCGATTGCATATGAAGATTAACAGGGTGGAATCCAGTAAAAATGTCGGAAGCAGCCATCCAGCTCCGTTTCGAATACGTGATTGGTATAGTTGCTGAGCGTCGTGATTGCTATGGCTAGAATGATGTCCAAGACATTCTTCTGACTATAGCCAGCATCGAGAAATGCTTTTAGCTCGATTGGGCTCGGTCGCCCTCGATGGACGAACATCGCTTGGGTGAATCCCACCAGCGCACGAAGCCTTGCGTCCAATAGGCTCCCCCCATCACGAATTGCATTTACAACTTCTGGGGACGCGTTGATGACTGTAGTGGCGATGCCGCTATGCATCGCCACTGAGTAGGAGCTGCCGTTGGCAACGGATAGCGCCAGAAGTATCACCTCTTGTTCCAGTGGCGTCAGGGAACACTCCAGGCGGAATTGGGTGTAGCTATAAAGGTATGCATCAAACAACCCCGGTGCGTTGGCCATCGCCGCATACATATTTGGGATACTGCCAACCTCGTCCCTAATACCGTCGAGAATATCCTTGGCATTGGGGCTTGCTGTATCCAAGGTCACAAGAGGCAAGGAGAGACGGGCGCATAGAGTCATCGTGTCACCTGGTGTACAAGTAGTATTGTTTATTCTGGTCGATGCAGTCCAAAAAGACGCAAAAAATTATGCTGCAATGCGCATAAGATTATCAATCACAGGGGACAATTGACGCTCTGTGTAACCTGCTTTTGCCAGCACCCGCAGCCCGGCAATGCCGGCAATTAGCGTCATCGCCAAAATTGCGGGGTCTATATCTCTTTTAAATTGCCCAGATCGCTGGCCGGCAATGAATAGAAATTCAAACGCAGCCTTAATGGATTGGAATCCGGCTCGGACTAACCGACGCACCTCGGGGTCATGCAAGCCAAATTCTATGGAAGTATTTACGAGGAGACATCCACGGCCGCCATCATTGTCTTTTACAATATGCAAAAGGATCCCTCGAAGTTGTTCCTGCAATCTCGGTGCCTCGGAAGCATTTCGAATGGCGAGAGCTTTTGCATTTGCATAAATCTCGATGGCTTCCAAAAACAGCTGCCGCTTTGACCCGAAGGTGTTATAAAGGGAAGACTTTGACACGCCCATCTCCCCTGCCAGGACGTTCGCAGGCAAGGCTTCGTAGCCATAGCGCCAGAAGGCATCTACAGCACGCGCCATAACCTCATCTCGATCAAATTCGATGGATCGTGCCATGCTGCTCGGAGTCTGCCAAGGGCCAAGACTCAATGATATATTGATTGTCGTAACAATTAAAGACTGCTCCTTGTAGACCCAAGGATGCCTCAACGCCATCGTGGCTCCGCAACCTCGGACGCCGCTCGCAGTAGCGCCTAGGAGGTGCGTCCAGCGCGGGGTGCAGACGAACATGCCACTCGCCTTTTTGCTCCTACACGCAGCCAACGCTCTGTCGATGGTCATGGCAATCACGCCGAGCCGGAACTAGACCGGAGCGAGTGGCAATATTCCTACGGCTTCCCATCCGAAGGCCAGATTCTGTGACTTCAAGCTCTAATCGTTCTGGCGGGAAACCTGTCTCTGCGAGTATGTCCCGCAACTGCCCAACTTGACCGCTACGAATCTCCGCAGCGGACAAGGCACCTCGATTGCTTTGCCCTCATCAAGCCATTGTCGGCCTTGACGGCAGTCCAACGAATTCGTGCTTCGCGTCAGGGTAGTCGCACTAATTCCGATTCTTAGATGGCCGAGCGGCGACGGAATTAATGGGTAAGTCCTTGATTTTTCGGAGAACGCAGTCTCACGAATTCCGGTTCCTCACACTTGCGAGTGGGGGAAGACGGAATTGGTGAGACTGGGACGGATCTGTGAGACTGCAGATACCGAAATAGTGAGACTACTCGGACGCACGCCAGCTCGCACAACAGTGTCGGCTGTAGTTCGGCCAAAGCGGACGCCGGCGGCGGCCGGCCACGACATTAACCCTTGATGTCACGTGGGTCGTGACCGAACGTATTGCGCTCTCGGATCTGTCCGTCTCGACCGTGGATGAACAACTCGACCTGTTTTTCCTTGGCGCGGCTGGTTCCGGCGGCGATCGCTTCGTCCTGTGTATCGAACGTTTCGCGGCCGTGACCGCCTTCAGCCTCAACTGCCCAGCGGTCTCCGGCCGGTACGACGTGGATGTCATGTCCAGGCATGGCTGTCTCCTGAAGTTTATGGAGCTAGTCTCTGCCCTGCCTGCGCCGTGACGGTATCAGGCGCCGTCCGACACCGCGCCTTTGTGTGGTAGCCTGCGGCGCACTTTTTCGATTACCCGCCGGTGCTTATCCTGAGCTTCCTCCCAAGTTGGGGTCCCCTTGATTCCCATGCAATTTACCGGGTTAGCCACCTCTAGGCCGCATGCGGGTTTCCGGGCGATGCCCGTCTGAAACCCCCATCAAATCAGTCACTTGCTGACTGGTCTTTTTTCCGTGTCTTTCCACCGTTAGTGGGCCCCTTGAGGCCTGCCCGGCCAGTCAGCGGTGCTTCGGTGCCGGTTTCGGCGAGATAATGGGGATTTATCGGTCTTGGCTTCCACAAGCCAAACAAAAATGGCTTTCCTAACGTTAGTAACGTGCGTAAGATAGCCTGAAAATCCCGCCCGGACGCTGCCATGCCCCGCCTCACCGCCACCCCCGAACAGATCCGCGCCACCGTGCTGGCCATGCTCACCGAGGCCGGCGACGCGGCGCCGCCCACCGCCGCGCGCTTTCGCCGCGCGGTCTCGGTGCGCAAGCTGCGCGCGCGCCTGGGCGGCGGCGACCCGGCGACGCTGTCGCGCACGCTCAACGCGATCGAGGCCGAGGTGGTGCGCGCGGGCCTCACGGAGCTCGCGATCCCCGAGCTCCCGCCCGAGATCGCCGAACAGATGCGCGCGCTGTGGCAGGCCGCGGTCGCGGTGCAGCTCGACGACGTGGTGCGCCTCAAGCGCGAGGCGCAGCAGACCGCGGAGGCCGCACAGTCGGCGCGCGCCGAGGCCGAGCTGCGGGTCGAGCTGCTGCGTCAGGAGTTGACCGAGGTGCGCGGCCAGCTGGCTGCGCGCGATACCGATCTGGCCGAGGCGCGCGCCGGCCTGGCGGCCGAACGGACCCGCGCCGAGCAACTCGCCGCGCGCAGCGGTGAGCTGGAAGCGGCGCTAGGCGCCGCCCAGGACCGCGTGGCGGCCGGTGAGCGCGCCCAGGCCGAGGCCATCGCCACCGCGCAAGCGCGCTACGAGGCGCTGTCCAAACAACTGCTGCAGGAGACCGCGCACCAGCGCGACGCGCTGCAGGCCGAGCGCGGCCAGTTCACCTCGCAACTGAAGTTCGCCGAGCGGCGCCTGGCCTCACTCGAGGACGTGCGGGGGCGCCTCGAGGCGGACCTGGCTAGCGAGCGCGCCGCGCGCCAGACCGCTGCCGGCGAGGCGAGCGCGCTCAAGGCGGTGACCGCCAGCCAGCGCGCGCAACTGGACGAGCTACTGCACGCCACGCTCGCGGCCGCGGCGCCCGCTGCCAAGGCCGCCAGGCCCGGATCGGCCAAATCGGCGCCCAAGGCGAGCGCCAAACGAGGGGCCCAGTCATGAACCCGGCCGACTGGATCGATACGGCCACGATCCCGCCGCGCCCCCTGCCGCCGACGGTGGAGGCAGCACTGGCCTACTTGGCCGAGGCGCTGGGGCACCCGGTCTATGCGCACTGGACGCTGGCGCGCGTCAAGCGCCGCTACGGCTCGCTGGCCGAGGCCAAGGCCGCGCAGCCGGCCGTGCTCAAGCTGCTGCTCGCACACGACGCGGCGGTTGAGTACTGGGAGCGCGGGCGCTTGCGCACGGTGACGACCGTGGCAATACCGTCGCGCCCGGCAACCGGCCGCTGGCGGAGGCGACCCGCAGCCGCGCGTTGGCGGTGGTGGCGAGCTGCTACCGCTTCTGGTACGACACCGGCTACCTGCACGCGAACCCGACCCCGGCCAGCGGCGGATCAATTGTGCAGGTGACGCGGCGCCTTGTCGGCCCGAATCAGATGGCTCAGAACGACCCTTTTCCGCCATTCGAATTTGGGCTGCCTCAACGGCGGCTATCCCAAGTCAAACGGTCATCCGCGCACCCATCCGCCTCGGCAGTTGTTCGACCGACTGGGACATTTTTCCTTTTTACGCTGTCGGCTGCGAGAAGCGCGCGACAACGTATTCAGGCAAAGGCAGCGTGGCGAGCCTACCCGCCTCTTGCGGTTTGATGCCGTAAAGGCGCATCAGGCACTCGATTGTCTCGGCGGTTATCTGTTCGCTTGGCCCGCCGGCCAGGATCCTGCTCATTCCGCTGATCAGGGCGGCAATGGTAATGTCAGCCGCCGTTTCGACACACGGGATCGTGAAGCGCTTCTGTTCGACACCCATCCCGATGTCGCAAGCGGCCCGCACCACAAAGGTTTCGTTCATTTGCCGCTGCGAATCCTGGGCCCGGACGATGAAACGGCCCCACACCGGGTCGTGCACCGCCTTGGTCAAGAACATACGCTGGATGTAGCTGATTGCCACGGCCTTGTCGGACTCTCTGCCGGAGATGTCATCGGTGATGAGCCCGATCTCCACCGCGCGCTGTGAAAATACCGCTCGGGCGATATCGTCCTTTGATTCGAAGTGGTTGTAGAAGCTGCCAAAGCCCACATCGGCCAGCCGCGTGATCTCTTCGATCGTGCATTGTTCGAAGCCTTTCTCTGCCATCAGAGAATGCGCAGCCTCGATCAGCTTGCTTTGCGTGGCGAGGCGTGAACGGGCGCCACGAGTCAACGGGGCATCCGGAGTGACCGGCACATCGGTGCGCATCTCCTTCGGCTTGCGTCCTCGCGTTGCAGTCTTTACAGGTGCCTTCTTTCCGGCAGCGTTCCCGCTCGATGATGCTTGTTGTTTTCTCGGTTCGTCCATCTCAGTGTCCAGATCGGCGGATTCGCCAGGTGGGCGGGCACCGCCGAAGATGCGTTTTCCGGCGAAGAGGATCTTCCATTGTATTGGCAAGAGAACCTGATCCGCCATGTCCGCGGCTGCACCGACTCACGGGACGTCTGGGTTCGGCTGCAAATCAGTTGGCCCGAGCGGCATTGGCGTCCTGCCCTTGCTCCCGCGCGCTGCGCACCCGATGATATTCGCGGTTGAAATAGAGCAGGCCTGCCGCCTGCGGTCCCTTGCTGATGCCGACCACCCGGCACAGAAAGACCCCATGAGTTCCCACGGTCTCGACACGGTCGATTTCGCAGTCGAAAGAGACTGTGCTGCCCGCCACCGTGGGTGAGCCTGTCGCCAGTGAGCCGTACGACGTCTGTGCGAAACGCTCGTCAATGCCCGCCTCGTACTGCCCGCTGAACAGGCGGGACAGATGCTCCTGCTCGGCCCCCAAGACGTTGACGCACAGGACGCCGTTGGACGCAAAGCGTTCGTACTGGAAGCTGCCCTGATTCATGCAGACCAGAAGCGTCGGGGGGGTATCCGTCACGCTGCATACCGCCGAAGCCGTGAATCCACCCCTGCCCGCAGGGCCGTCTGTGGTGATCACATTCACTGCCGCACCGAGGCGCGCCATCGCCTCCCGAAACTCTTTCGCCACAACCATTTTTCGTCTCCTGTCGCCGCTGCCCGGTCTACAGGTGCGGCCATTCGCAGTAACCTGATGAATCGATCATAGTTGATGATTTAATCAGTCCACAACTTTTTTTGGTGAGGGTAAACCCTCTTTGACATCCGTCGTCGCTGATTATTCAATCACAACTGATGAACCCATCAGTCAAACACGAAGAGCGCACTCCCGGCTAAGACCGGCGATGCATGAGCAGGAGACAGCGATGTATCTGGTAGTGGACAAGCAATGGCGCGTCACGACCGCCGAACCATTGGATATCCGGCAGTGCGCGATCCTGGTTCACCACCCCCCGAGCGCGTTGCAACCCATGCGTGCTGCCCTAGATGGCATCGCGATCGAGGTAAGCGAAACTTCGGCGCTTCTGTCCACGGCCTGCCTGAAGAGCGCGATATGCCTCGGGAACCGGCGCGATGAAGCTGGGCGCTTCGGCCGTCTGATGGAGAACCTGCACCGCCTTGGGATCGAGGAGGAGATGGCCGGATTCGTGCGCATCCCCGTCCAGTGGAATCAAGATACGGCGGCAGCCGCCCGTGCGTCGCCGGGCTGCCAGCGAACTGACAGGCCCACGCATCAGGCTCTTATCGTCGACACCGGTGAAGCCTTCGCTTGCCCGCCGGACCAACCGTTGCTGCGGTCGGCCCTGGCATCGGGTTCGGCGGCTATTCGCTCCGGCTGCCATGGCGGCGGTTGCGGGGTGTGCAAGGTGCGGATCGTCTCGGGGAGCTATGCATGCGGCGCCATGAGCCGCGCGCATGTGGATCCGGCATCTAGGCAGCGCAACGACGTCCTCGCATGCCAGGTGTACCCGCATTCGAATCTCGTCATCGAACTACTGGGCGGCGCCAGACAGCGCCTCGCCGCCGCGCGTCACTGACGGTGGCGAAGAACACTAGGAGACAACAAATGGGCATCCTGCGAATTGGCCATGTGGCACTGCGCGTTCTCGACATCGACCGAGCCATGCACCACTACACGAAGGTACTCGGCTTGCTGCAAAGCCACGTCGACGACGATGGATCGATCTACCTGAAGGGATGGGACGAATGGGATCTCTATTCGCTCAAGCTGACCGAATCGGACCGCGCAGGCGTGGAGCACATCGCCTACAAGGTGCATCAGGAGGCGGATCTCGAGACGCTTGCTGCGCGCGTTGAAGCTTGGGGTATTGCCGTGTTACGGCATGCCGCCGGACATCTCGGTCGCTGCGGCAAGACCATCAGCTTTGCGCTCCCAAGTGGCCACGTGATGTACCTGTACGCCGAGAAGGAATTCCGGGGCAAGAGTGTCGGGACCATCGATCCGGAACCCTGGCCGGACGGCTTGCAGGGCGCGGGCGTGCACTGGTTGGACCACGTGATGCTGATGTGCCCGGTCGACCTCGATGCCGGCGTCAATACGGTGGCCGACAACGTGCGCTTCCTCAAGGAGGCTCTGGACTTCTATCTTGCCGAGCAGGTCCTTGCAGGTCCCGATCACTCGGTGCAGGCGGCGGCATGGCTGTTCCGCGGTAACAAGCCCCACGATCTGGCGATGGCTGGCGGTCCGGTCGCGGGCCTGCACCATATCGCCTTCTACCTCGATAGCTGGCACGACCTGCTTCGCGCGACGGACATCCTTGGCAAGCATCGCGTAAAAATGGACGTCACGCCGCAGCGCCATGGCATCACGCGCGGGCAGACCACGTACTTCTTCGATCCTTCGGGGAACCGCAATGAGATGTTCGCCAGCCTCGGGTACTACGCACAGCCCGACATGCCAACGATCACCTGGCATGCCGAGGAGCTCTGGCGCGGCATTTTCTTTCACCACGGCGAGCCCAGGCCCGACTTCATCGAGATCTATACCTGACGCGCAATCCGTCTCACGGTGCGTCTGACGTGAGTCCTTTCACCAAGGACTCAGGCCTAGCCGGCGTCAGGCAGCACTGCGCAATCACTGCATCACCAACCCGTAGCGAGCACCGTGCGTGCGTCGCAAGGGACAACTTCGCCTTGAAGAGGACGAAATGCAAGACGCAACAGCGAAATCGAACGATCCGGAAATCGGACGCTCCGTGCGTGCCGCCGGCATTGTCACCAACTACCACGACAAAGGTAGCGGCCGGCCTGTGCTGCTTATTCACGGCTCTGGCCCCGGTGTCACGGCGTGGGCGAACTGGCGCCTCACGTTGCCGGGACTGGCGCAGTCCTGCAGGCCCATCGCCCCCGATATCGCCGGATTCGGCTATACCGAGCGCCCCGATGGCGCCTGCTATGGCCGGGAGCTTTGGCTGCAGCATCTGGTTGGCTTCATGGATGCCCTCAACCTCTCCGAAGTCGACGTCATCGGCAATTCCTTTGGCGGCGCGCTTGCACTGTGGCTGGCAACGACCCATCCCGTGCGGGTGCGAAAAATCATCCTGATGGGCAGCGTGGGCGTGCCGTTCGAACTGACTCCTGGTCTTGATGCGGTCTGGGGCTATCAGCCCTCCAAGGAGAACATGCGCGACCTGCTCCGGACCTTCGCATACGACCACAGTCTTCTCAGCGATTCTCTGGCCGAGTCCCGCTTCCAGGCCAGCGTCAGGCCGGGATACCAGGAAACGTTCAGCCAGATGTTCCCGGCGCCCCGGCAGCGAAGCATCGAAGCCCTGGCAGTCCCTGACGAGAAGCTGTCCGCGCTGCAACAGCCGACGCTGATCGTCCACGGACGGGAAGACCAAGTCATCCCGACGAGTACGAGCGAACGACTGTTCCGGCTCATTCCTCACGCCGAAATTCACATGTTCTCGGGTTGTGGGCATTGGGTGCAAATCGAGAAGGCAGCGCGATTCAACGAGCTCGTGACGGACTTCCTCGCAGCGTGACGACGGTAATTCGTACGCAACAGAACCCATTTTCCTGCGCTGGCAACTGCCATCAAAGAAACAACCGGGATAGCACGGAAAATTTCGGAGGAGACAGTAGTGAACAAGAGAATCCATATTCTCAACCAGACCCTAGCCGCCGGCACGCTGGCCGCAGTATCGCTCGCCGCCCACGGTGTTCCGATCGAGCCGGGCGACTATATCCCGTTGCCCGGCGGTTCGTTCATCGGCGTCGGCTACTACAACTACGCGCACAGCGAGAAGCTGAACGTAGAGGGCGTCGGCGACATCAAGAACGATACGAGCCTGAACCTGAACTCGGGTCTGCTGCGCGCGGTTTGGTATCCGAAGACCAGTTCGCTTTCATACAACGTACAACTGCTGATGCCATTTGCATCGGTCAACAGCGAGGTCGCAGGTGCCAATGCTAGTACGAACGGCGCGCGCGCCGGTGACCCCATGATCGGCGCCGTTGTCTGGCCGCTGAATGATCCGCAAAACGGCAGATACCTGGGCCTCGCGTCCATTACGTCGTTTCCGCTTGGCTCTTACGACCGCTTCCGCCCCATATCGGTAGGTCGGAATGCCTGGAGCGAGAACCTGCAAGCGGTCTTCGTCCAGCAATTCAAGTCGGGCTGGCAACTGGATGTGGCTGGCGACGTGATCTTCTACGGCGACAACAACGACTACGGCGCGGCCGCTACCGGCAAGACGCTCTCCCAGGGCAACACCTACCAGCTCCAGCTATGGCTGAGCAAGCAACTGACGCCCGCCACCGGTGCAGGGATTGGCTACACGATCGTCAAAGGCGGACAGCAGAAGGTCGATGGCCAACCAAACGGTCTTCGCACCGACTACCAGCAAGTCCGGCTGTACGCATCCCATTTCGTCAGCAAGACATGGCAAGTCCTTGGAGAAGTGAATCACGCATTCGCGACAACCGGCGGTTTTAACCAGGATTTTGGCCTGACCCTCAGGGTGGTCAAGCTGTTCCAGTGATCTGCTGAAAGGCAGCAACGCAAGAGAGGCACGGAAATGAAGATCAATTACTTCCAGCAGGTCCCTTACCGGTCCTTGCCAAACGATTTCGAGAACCGCTTCGAATCGGTCGTGACGACCCCCTATTCGCTTACCACGCCTGCAGGCGTGCGCTCCGCCTACCGCGACGCACTGGACGAGATGCTGTATGCGGCAAGGGCCGGCTTCGATGGCCTCGCCATCACCGAGCACGGCCAAAGCGCGTACGACATGATGCCGAACCCGGACCTTTTCGAAGCGGCGCTGGCCTACATCACCGAGGCCGAGGGGATTGAAACCGCGATCTACCCCATCGGTCGCTCGCTGGGCAAGACGCGCGAGCCATTGCGGGTCGCCGAGGAACAGGCGATGCTTGACTGCATGTCGGGCGGACGCCTGGTATGCGGGTTTCCAATCGGGCTTGCCTACGACGCTAATGTGAATAATGGTGTCCCGCCGCTTGAGACGCGCCCCCGGTTCGACGAAAACCTCGAGCTGATCCTTCGCGCCTGGCAGGAACCCAAGCCCTTCGCCTGGAACGGCAGGTTTTCGCAACATGCCGAAGTCAACATCTGGCCGCGGCCAATCCAAAACCGGCCGCACCCACCGGTGTGGATCACCGCGATCGGCAACCCGAACACCATGAAGTTCATTGTCGACCGCGACTACGGCTTCAACTACTTCGGGTGGTTCGGCGCGAAGGAGACCGGCAAGCGAATCTTCGACCGCTTCCGCGAGATCGAGGAGCAGGCCGGAAAAACGCCGAACCCGTATCGCATCGGCTTCATGCAGTCGATTGCCGTTGCGGAGACCGATGCCGAGGCAGAAAGGCTGTACGCCAAGCACGCCGAGTACTTCTTTCGCAAGGCGCTGGGTGGCATCGGCATGCATCGCCTTGCGCTTCCCGGCGGCATTGATATCCGTGGCCTGGAGTTCATCTTCCGCGACCCGAAGGACTTCGGCATGTACGAAAGGATGCGGACCGCGACCTTCAAGGACCTGGTCGCGTCGGGGGCGCTCGTCTGCGGCAGCGTCAGCACGGTGAAGGCGCAACTGCTGGATTTCGCGCGCGAGTTCGGCATCGGCAATCTCCACGCCATGCTGCAGTTCGGCTCGATGCCGAAGGAACTGGCGCAATACAACATCGACATGTTCGCAAGGCACGTCATGCCGGACCTGAAGAAGCTCTGGGCCAGCGACGGATACCAGCACCACTGGTGGCCGGAGCGTCTTGGCGGCGTGCCGCAGCAGGCGGCCGAACAACTCACTGTGGAAGGGCAATCATGAACCAGCAAACCTCCAAGCTCCGCGAACGGAGCCTGACCTCTGGCTTTGGCGAATCTAGCAACGCTGCCGTCGAGGAGCGACACGTCCTTGTCTGGGGCGAACGTGTCAACCTGCGCGTCAAGATCGTCGGCCAAGGCCGCGATGTCCTGTACCTGCACCCCTCCGGCGGCTTGGTCCTGGACGACTTCCTACTCGATCTGGCAGCGTCCTACCGAATCCATGCTCCCGAATTTCCAGGAACCAGCCCCGAAGATCCTTACGCCGTCCGGCAACTTGAGGATCTGCACGACATCGTCCTCGCCTATGAAGAGGCCGTGAGACGCCTTGGCCTGGATCGTCCGATCGTGATCGGCCAGAGCTTCGGCGGTATGCTGGCGGCCGAGTTGGCATCGACATTCCCGGATCTGTTCAGCGCCGTCGTGCTGCTCGATCCCATCGGACTGTGGCGCGACGACATGCCAGTCGTGAACTGGAATGCGATTCCCGCGGCCGATATGCCGTCTCTGCTGTTCGCGAATCCGGACAGCGAGGAGGCGCGCGCATTCCTGGCGTTGCCCGAGGAACCGGAAGCAATGTCCAAAGCGTTGGCCGCGCGCATATGGACGCTAGGTTGCACGGGTTCGTTCGTCTGGCCGATTCCGGATCAGGGTCTGGCCAAGCGGCTTCATCGCCTTCAGGCTCCGACACAGATCATATGGGGTCGGGAGGACAAGCTCGTGTCGGCCGCCTATGCCGCGAAGTTTCAGGACCTGATCTCCGACAGCGAGGTCACGATCATCGACAACTGCGGACATATCCCACAGGTGGAAAAGCGTTCCGAGACGTTCGATGCGGTGACGTGTTTCCTTGAAAAGGTAGAAGCCTGATGAACGCGGCAGATATCAAGGCCGCGGCGGACCTGCTCCACCACGCCGAACGGACCTCGACATGGATCGAGCCGTTGCGGCGCACGTACGAAGGCCTCGTCATCGATGACGCCTACGCGATCCAGCAACTCAATATCGAGCGTCGAATCACTGCCGGCGGCAGGAAGGTCGGCAGCAAGATCGGCCTGACGTCCGCTGCGGTCCAGAAGCAGCTCGGCGTCGACCAGCCAGACTTCGGCATCCTCCTGGACGACATGGCTTATGCCCAGGACGAGCCGGTGCCGTGGTCCGCGCTCTCCCAGCCGAAGATCGAGGCCGAGATTGCGTTTGTAATGGGCCGGGATGTGTCGGGCGACGCAGTCACGCACCGAGAGCTGGAACAGGCCGTCGATCACGTCCTGCCGGCGCTGGAGATTGTCGGCAGTCGTATCCGTGATTGGGACATCCGCATCGCCGACACCATTGCCGACAACGCTTCCTCATCCGCATTCATGCTGGGGTCCGTCCCGCACCGGCTGAAGGACGTGGACTTGCGCCTCTGTGGCATGGTCACCGAGAGACAGGACGAGATCGTCTCGCTGGGTTGCGGCGCGGCCTGCATGGGGCATCCGCTTAATGCGCTGCTCTGGCTTGCCCGGACCATGGCGGCTCGCGGCGCGCCCCTGAGGGCCGGCGATGTCGTGCTCTCTGGCGCGCTCGGCCCGATGGTTTCGGTCCGGCCAGGAGACATATTCGAAGCGCACATACAAGGCATGGGTTCCGTTCGTGCTGTTTTCGAACGCTGACAGGAGTCGACATGGAGAAGAAGGTAAAAGTGGCGATCATCGGTCCCGGCAATATCGGTACGGACTTGATGATCAAGGTGATGCGGCACGGCAAGCACCTGGAAATGGCTGCGATGGTTGGGGTCGATCCGGGATCGGATGGGCTCGCCCGAGCCAGTCGCCTCGGCGTGGCGACCACTGCCGAAGGCATTGACGGCCTGCTCAAGCTGGATGTTTTTGACGAGATCGATGTCGTGTTCGATGCGACCTCCGCCGGCGCGCACAAGCGGCACAACGACGTGCTGCAGCAGCATGGCCTCCAGGTCATTGACCTGACACCGGCGGCAATCGGGCCGTATGTAATTCCGGCGATCAACCTGGAAAGCGAGGACGCAAGCAATATGAACATGGTCACCTGCGGTGGCCAGGCAACCATTCCCATCGTTGCCGCTGTTTCACAGGTAGCCACAGTCCACTACGCGGAGATCGTCGCTTCCATTTCCAGCAAGTCGGCGGGCCCCGGAACGCGGGCGAACATCGATGAATTCACCGAGACCACGCGTCTGGCCATCGAATTGCTGGGCGGCGCAGCGCGCGGGAAGGCAATCATCATCCTGAATCCGGCGGAGCCGCCGCTCATCATGCGCGACACCGTGTTCGTGCTGTCCGACCGCGCCGATACGCGGAAAATCGAAGACAGCATCAAGCGGATGGTGGAGCGCGTTCAGACCTATGTGCCGGGCTACCGCCTGAAGCAGGCCGTCCAGTTCGATGACATCCCGGCCGACAAGCCGGTCAACATACCGGGCATCGGGCCGAAGCACGGCCTGAAGACCTCCGTCTTCCTCGAAGTCGAGGGGGCAGCCCACTACCTGCCGTCCTACGCCGGCAACCTGGACATCATGACGTCCGCCGCGCTGGCTTGCGGGGAGATGATGGCCCGCCGCAGGATGGAATCCGGCATTGCGCGAGGCAGCAAGGAGACATGCCAATGACAACGCTGAAAAGGAAACTCTACATCTCCGACGTGACATTGCGCGACGGCAGCCATGCGATCCGTCACCAGTACAGCATCGCGCATATCAGGGCCATTGCTGCCGCGCTCGACCAGGCCGGCGTCGACAGCATCGAAGTGGCACATGGCGACGGACTCGAAGGATCGAGCTTCAACTACGGCTTCGGCGCGCATTCCGATGTCGAATGGATCGCCGCGGCTGCCGAAAGCGTGCAGCGCGCAAGGATTGCCACCCTGCTGCTGCCGGGTATCGGCACTACCCATGATCTGCGCAGCGCCTACGATGCGGGTGCCCGGGTAGTCCGCGTAGCAACGCATTGCACGGAGGCCGACGTATCGCGGCAGCATCTGGAATATGCGCGGGAGCTTGGCATGGATCCCGTGGGCTTCCTGATGATGAGCCACATGACCACGCCGCAAGGGCTGGCTGAACAGGCGAAGCTCATGGAGAGCTATGGGGCCACGTGCGTCTACGTCGTCGATTCGGGCGGCGCGCTGAGCATGAACGACATCCGCGATCGCTTTCGCGCTTTCAGGGACGTGCTAAAGCCGGAGACGGAAATCGGCATCCATGCCCACCATAACCTGAGCCTTGGAGTCGCCAACTCCATGGCGGCTGTCGAAGAGGGTTGCACGCGGGTCGACGCAAGCCTTGCCGGAATGGGTGCAGGCGCCGGGAATGCGCCGCTGGAGGTGTTCGTCGCTGCAGCGGAACGACAGGGGTGGAATCACGGCTGTGACCTTTATCGACTGATGGATGCGGCCGACGATCTCGTGCGCCCGTTGCAGGATCGTCCGGTGCGCGTGGATCGCGAAACCCTCGCCCTTGGCTATGCAGGGGTATATTCGAGCTTCCTGCGACATGCGGAGATCGCCGCGGCCAAGTACGGGCTGAAGACCGTCGATATCCTTGTAGAACTCGGCAAACGGAAAATGGTCGGGGGGCAGGAAGACATGATCGTCGATGTAGCGCTGGACCTCTTGTCGCCAAATCGTCGAGAGACCTCAATCTAAGGCGAGGCCCAATACATCGGGCAAGCTACTGAGGAAGGAATGCGTGCTCCTTGAGCGTCTCCCGCTTGAGGAGCGCGGACTCTTCTGTACATCATCGCACATTCGGCGCTCACAGGCCGCCTAAACTGCTACATGGATTAGGTTCATACAGGGGCACAACTCCGCACACTTCTCGCGCGTGAGGTGCAGCATGCTTACCAATTGCCGGGTGTTTTCTGACGCCACTGAGTTCTGCGTGCGCGGCGTGACGCTCTCCGAGACGGATGATCCGAGCGCTTTGCGAGAAAAATTTGCTCGCGTCATCGTCGACGATATGTATCAGTTCGTCGGATTGCTCGATGTCAACGGCATGATTCTTGAGATCAATCGTGCAGCCGTCGAGAGTTTCGGCATTCGAATGGACCAGGTCAGGGGAACGCCATTTTGGGATGCTGATTGGTGGGGTGTCTCGCAGGACACCAGAACCGCAGTACGTGAGCTTATCCAGCGTGCCGGACAAGGTGAATTCGTCCGTTGCGACTTCGAAGTCTACTCGCGCCTGGCGCCTGAAGAGACGATCAGCGTCGATTTCTCGCTCCTGCCCATTCGAAATCAAAAAGGCGACATCGTCTTCCTGCTCCCCGAGGGACGGAATATTACCGAGAAGAAGCGGGCCGAGGCGGAGATCGCCAGGAAGAATGAAGAATTACGGGCGAGCCACGAGCTAATCCGCCGACAACGCGACGAGCTGCAAGTCCTATATGAGCAGATCGTTGCCGAGCAGAAACTCTCGGAACGACTCTTGCTCAGTCTATTGCCGTATCCAATTGCCAAGCGGCTGAAGGCGCGCCCAGATCTTGTTCCAGGTGATATTCCTGAGATCATTGCTGATAGTCTGCCAGAGGTAACCGTGTTGTTCGCAGATATCGTAGCGTTCACACAATTTTCCTCGGGGATGAGTCCGGAGCGGCTGGTGGGCGTCCTCAATGAAATCTTTACTGATTTCGATGTCATTGCAGATCAGTACCGCCTCGAAAAGATCAAAACTATTGGTGATGCCTACATGGCGGCTTCTGGCCTGCCTGAGCCCGCAACAGACCACGCCGTTCGTGCAGCGTACATGGCGATCGACATGATGGACGCACTGCACCGCTTCAACCAACGACGAGGTTACGACCTGCAGATGCGCATCGGCATCAATAGCGGCGCCGTCGTTGCGGGTGTAGTTGGCAAGCACAAGTTTATCTATGACTTGTGGGGCGACGCCGTGAATACCGCAAGCCGAATGGAGTCGCACGGCGTTGCCGGACGAATACAGGTAACGGACACAACGCGTCGTCTGCTAGGTGATGCCTTTGCGTTTGAAGATCGAGGAAGGATCGCAGCGAAGGGGATGGGGGAGTTGCACACTTGGTTCCTGTGTGAGCCAAATCCGCGTCCTTCGTCACTGTTCAGAGACTAGGTGAGAACGGTCCTTCCGAATGCGGGGTTACTTGAAATTTCGAACCAGGACCAAAGCGGAAAGCGGTAAGTCTACGCGGTGATCGGTTGGATCCTGCCGTTTAGTTCTCGAAGGCAATGGTGTCGTTGTCTTGGCCTCGACTGGGGCTGAGAGCGACGTAGTTGCGCTCTATTCCTAGATGAAGGTCTCGGCCATCGCGCCTCAACAGCTTCGCTCATCCGTGGCGAGCTTCTCTTCACTTTCTCACTGGACGACCGCGTTGGTCGATGAAGCAATCTGAGTCGCTGGCGAGCGAAAGTCCGTTAGCCTGCCTGGACCTGACGTTCCAACGACTGAGGGAGCGGGCGGCTCTACGGCGCTTCATGGCCGGTCTCGGCCGGTTGCCGCCGCCTATTCACGGCTGTCTCTGATCGACCCTTCTCAGTCGTTGCGAGTACCGGAAGACAAATGGCCGCTTCCGAAGTACAACCGCCATCGCCTCCGTTGCCGTGATCATCGGACGAAGCGAACATACATCGGACTGCAAAATGTTCGATACCGGTTGGCAGTCGCGACACCGCGAATCATTCGTTCCATTACCGGAATCCGCGTAGCTCTTTTCCGACAGGCACTATCATGTGGCCATCTTAATGATGACGTGGAGTTGGAAATTAAATCAGGCAAACCTATCCCGCCATCTGCTCTGGATCGGCTGGGCAACGTTGACGTCCATACCCTATTCGCGCTTGCAGCCCTGTTACGGGGGCGAAGCGTATCGCGTGCGGCGGCCCAGATGGAAGTCTCACAGCCGGCTATGAGTCGAACCCTCGACCGCCTGCGCAACGTGTTCCAGGATGCCCTGCTGGTGCGTGAGGGCAATCATATGCTGCTGACCGCGCACAGCAAGGAATTGCTGCCGATCGTGGAAAAACTGCTGGAAACGACGGCTCAGTTGGCCGGCGTCAACGCGCCCTTTGATGCCGCCACCCACGTGCGACATTTTTCACTGGCCTGCAATGAGCATATCCAGCTCTCGCTGGCCCCCTCCTTGCTGACCGCGCTGCGCACCGCCGCTCCCTCCATCACGGCGCAATTCAGTCCATTGCATCGGAGCGGCGCCGTCGATGCGTTGGCAAGCGGCGAGCTCGATCTCTGCATTGGCTCGGCCATCCCCTCCGCGCCCGGGATCCACACTTCGCTGCTTTACTCCGAGGCGTTCGTCTGTGTGATGCGCAAGCCGCGCCACGGCGGAGGAAAGGTGCGGATCAGCCTGAAGGACTTCTGCGCTCTGCCCCACCTGGACGTCTCGCCAACCGGCCTCACCTTGCTGGGTGAACTGATCGACCGGACCATCCGCAAACAAGGCGGCTCGCGCCACGTGGTGTACACCATCTCCAGCTTCATGGCAGCGCCGCAGATCGTCAGCGAGACCGACATGATCTGCGCCATCCCGGCCAGGACGGCCAGGCGGCTGGCGTTGCCCGACAATGTCGTGGTGGCCGAGCTTGCCTTTGAGGCGCCTGCCACGGAAGTCTCGATGTTCTGGCATAACCTCACCCACCGCGATGCGGCCTGCGCTTGGCTGCGCGCCGAGATCAGCCGCGCACTCCCCGCGCGATAAGGGTCACTCGGTCATACCAGTAGTGGTATGACTGATATAGACCCACCGCGATTGGTCTGAAGTCTGTGGTTGCCTATTCTGCAGCCATGCGGGCCAGACAGAGCTCGCCCCCGATAAGTTAGCGTGGAGACAAGATGAATAGACGCACCTCCCTGCGCCTTGCCGCAGCGGCCTCGCTGCTCTCGCTGGCATTGCCTTTCAGCGCGGGCGCATACCCTGATAAGCCAATCCGCCTGATAGTGTCCTTTCCGCCCGGCAGCGGCGCCGATACCACCGCGCGCTATGTCGCACAGAAGCTTGGTGAGCGGCTGGGCAAGCCGGTGGTGGTGGAGAACCGGCCCGGTGCCAACAGCTTCATCGCCGCGCAGGCTGTGGCCAGTGCCGACCCCGACGGCCACACGATCTTCCTGGCCAGCAATTCGCCGATGGCGACCAATGTCGCGATCTTCAAGCGCTTGCCATACGACCCCGTGAAGGATTTCACGCCAGTGGCCCGTCTGACAAGCGGCGTGATGGCGGTGGTGGTGCCGGCCTCCTCCGGTGCGAAAACGATCGGCGATCTGGCAGCGCGCAGCCGGGCCCAGCCTGGCACGCTCAATTACGGCGCCGGTGCGGCCTCTTACCAGATCGCCACCGAACTTTTCCTGCACCTTGCGGGTGGCCGCGCTACGCCGGTGCCTTACAAGGGCGTCGCGCCGGCCTTGTCGGACCTTGCCGGCGACCAACTCGATTTTGCCTTTGCCGACCTCGGCGCCGTCGTTCCCTTCCTGACGGCCGGCAAGGTTCGCATGCTTGCTGTGAGCGGCGACCGACGCGTCGCCGCCTTCCCGCAGGTGCCGACGCTGCAGGAGTCGGGCTTCCGAGACTACTACATGGTCAACTGGACCGCGGCCTTCGTGCCGGCTCGTACGCCGGCGTCCATCGTCAACCTCCTTGGCGAGCATTTACAGGCGATCTACCGCTTGCCCGAAGGCGTGGCAAAGGTGCGGCAATCCTACGGCGAGCCGTTTCTTGGCGATGCCAGTGAGCTGAAGCGCTTCCAGCTTGAGGAAATCAGCCGCTGGGAGCAGGCAGCCCGGCAGGCCGGGATGCAGAAACAGTGAGATCCATACCATGACGATGAACCCGACCACGAGTGTGACCAATGACCTTCCGGCTCGCGACCTTCCGCTTACAGGCCTGACCGTGCTTGACCTGGGCCAGATCTATCAGGGACCTTATTGCGGCTTCCTGCTGGCGATGGCGGGCGCCAATGTGATCAAGATCGAGCCGCCACATGGAGAGCCGGTGCGCTCGCGTCGCGAGTCGCTGCTGCCCCTGGCCATGCTCAATTCCAACAAGCGCGGCATCACGCTGAATTTCAAGACCGAGCAAGGCCGCAGCGTCTTTCGTGACCTGGTGGCCAAGGCGGACGTGGTGCTGGAGAACTTCATGCCGGGCGTGATGGAGCGTCTTGGCCTTGGCGCCGAAGCGCTGCTGGAGATCAATCCTCGCCTGGTCTACGCCTCTGCCTCGGGCTATGGCACCAGCGGGCCGAATCGCGACCATCTTGCCATGGACCTGACCATCCAGGCGATGAGCGGCGCCATGTACGTGACAGGCTATCCCGACCGCGCCCCGGTCAAGGCAGGGCCGGCCATCAGTGATTTCCTGGGGGGGATCCACCTTTATGGCGCCATCGTGACGGCATTGTTCGAGCGCGAGCGAACCGGTCGTGGACGGATTGCCGAGATCGCCATGCAGGACGCGATGTATCCGACACTCGCCTCCAACCTGACACTGTATTACGAGGATCCCGAACGCAATCCGCGCACCGGAAACCGGCACGGGGCACTGGCAATGTCGCCCTACAACACCTATGCGGCGAAGGATGGCTACATCGCCATTATCTGCGTCACCGAAGGCCACTGGCCATCGCTGTGCCAGGCGATGGGGCGCGCCGACCTTGGCACCAATGAGCGCTACGCGACGCACACCTCGCGTTGTGAGCTGATGAGCGAGGTGGACGAACTGGTCGCTTCCTGGACCAGCGGCCTGACGCGCGCGCAGGTCATGGCGGCCAGCCAGACCTATCACTTTCCCTGTGCGCCGGTACGAACGCTCGATGAGGTTGTGCACGACCGTCATATGCACGAGCGCGGCATGCTGAGCTATGTCACGCATCCCAAATTGGGCGAGGTGGTACTGCCTAACAGCCCGCTGCGCTTTCAACAATCCCTGCCGTTGGCACTGAAGCCCAACCCGGGCCTGGGCGAGCACAACGAGGCTGTGCTAAGCGAGCTGCTCGGACTGTCGGCCAGGGCAATCGACACATTGCGCCAGCAAGGCGCGTTCTGAAACAAGAACTGGCGCCCTGCCAATAGAGAGTCCAGCCATGTCAGATTTCGTCCAGATTGTCCGCGAGGACAGCATCGCCATCCGCACCCTGAACCACCCCATACCCGCAATCATGAACGCTGACTGCCCGAGCACCAACGAGCTCATCCGCTGCGAAGTAGTGGACCGGATTGCCGTTATCACGCTCAACCGACCGGACCAACTCAATGCCTGGAACCATGAGATGGAAGCGGGATTGCGCGCTGCGCTTGAGCGCTGCCGTGACGATCGGGAGGTCCGTGTGATCGTGCTGACCGGGGCCGGCAAGGCCTTCTGCGCCGGCGCCGACCTGTCGGCGGCTCGCGCGCGGCTGGCGGAGTCCGAGCGGCAATGCGGCAATGGTACGGAGACTTCCGTATTTAGCGATGTCGCCACCAGGGAAGACTTTGGCCAGCGCTACAGCTATCTGCTGGCAATCGGCAAGCCGATCATCTGCGCCCTGAACGGTGCGGCAGCCGGGGTTGGCCTGGTGCTCTCCCTCTATTGCGATATCCGCTACGCCAGCCGCGAAGCACGGCTGGTACCCGCCTTCGTGCGGCGCGGGCTGGCCGCCGAACACGGGATTGCCTGGATCCTGCCCAGGATGATCGGCCTGTCTCGTGCGCTCGAGTGGCTAATTAGCGGGAGGTCAATGACCGCTCAGGAGGCCGAACGCGCCGGTCTGATTTCAGCGGTGCTCGAAGCCAATGGCTTCCTGCCGGCGGTGCTCGAACGTGCCGCTGCATTGGCGACCCTGTGCTCGCCCAGCGCAATGGCGGCGGCCAAGCGGCAATCGTACCTCGCGCTCGGCCAGACACTAGGTGAAAGCGTGGCGCTGGCCGAGCGCGAGATCGCGGCTTCATTGCAGGGGAGCGACTTCCGTGAGGGGGTGGCGGCCTTCCTCGACAAACGACAACCTTCGTTCTCGGGACTGGAGCGCTGAGCGGCCAGCCTGCGCGTACGTAGCTGGCGTATGCCTGAAGGTCCGGTACGAGATGGAGCGGACATCGCGATGTCTGGACGCAAGCGTTGCCGATGTCCGAAATGGCCGATCTCGGGCTGTCATGGCATCACTGGCGGAAGGTATGGGAGCGTGGTCGCAAACAACCAAAGCATCAATAGCACCAGCGGTGTGTGAACCAGCAACTGGGTGAAGGTGAAGCCCACCACATCCTTGGCGACGGCAGCATCCAGAACGGATTGATCAAGTTGGGCAGCGCCTCCGCTGCGTTGTAGACCTGCACCGCCCACCCCAGGTGGACCTGCCGTTCATTGGCAGCCTGCATGACATAGGGCGCCTCGATGATCCACTTGCCGCCGCCGGACGGGACAAAGAATCCCAGCACCGCGGAGTACATCCCCATCACAGCCGAGAAAAACTCCGTAGTAGCCATCGCGACGAAGGCGGTGGCGAGATGATGGGAGAGGGTCGCGCCATCGGTGCCGGTCGCCTTGGTGAGGATATAGGCGATGCCACCGTAGAGCGGAAACTGGATCAGCATACCTGCCGTCGACGGCACCGACCGCGCCACGGCGCGCAGGAAGCGTTTGGGCCGCCAGTTCAGCAGCATGCCGAGCAGCAGGAACAGGAAATTGTAGGTATTGAGGTTTGAGATGGCGAGGATTGGATCCTTGGTGGAAAACTCCTGGTAGAGCCAGCCCGCGCCCATGGCCACCAGCACTAGAGTCAGAAGGGGACTGTATTCCAGCCACTCGCCGGGGCGGGATGGACGCGCGAGCGCTTCATCCGCGTCGTTGAGGTCGACGCCCATGTCTGCATCGGTAAGCGCAGCCGCCCCAGCGCTCAACACACAGCTCGCCGCAGCCTCTGTATCCCCAGGACCCGCGCATCATCGCGCCGGCGACGCTTATAATCTGTTTCCATAAGCCGCTTATCTCCGCCTTCAGAACTTCATCCCTTCCACGGTCGATCCGTGCGCCTCGAATAGCTTGACGGCCATCGTCTGAAGGCTGTTCTCGCTGCTGTTGTCTGCGTCGAGGTATCCCTGATCGAACGACCGCTTGCTGAGTGGAACTGCCATGTGAATGTCTCGGTGACGCCTCGGACGAGTGGCCCTTCATGGCCGGGAAGGGACATAGGCTGGTGTTTGCCCGGCGGCTGGCGACCCTTCTCCCCCATTGGATATCGAGTCCGCCGGGATATCGGAGCAATGCGAAAATTGCCCTGGAAATTTCCCGATTCTAGTCAAATCTGGGCTCTGTCCCAGTTGACGAACATCAGAGGGCCGGTGTAGCGCTGCAACCAAGCGAGGCTCCCAGCGGTAGGCGTTCTACAATAGGGAGCGCCGCGTTGCTCAGTCCTTCCGGCAGCGCCTCCACGATTCCGCCTCGAACCCCAACTGGAGCCAATCGATGGCCACTTCGTCATTTGTCTGGCCGAAGGATGTAGCGGTTGAGCGCGAGCTCATGCCAGGAGGCACCTTCGTCTACCATCTGTCGCATGCGGCAATCGGCAAGCTGGGCCGCATCCTCCTGACGCCAGCTCCCGGCGGTGGCGCCCGGCTTGACTGCGAGGTCTACAGCGAAGGGCCGGCCAGCATGATTGAGCGTCGTCGCGCGGTGATCGAACCGCTGGCACGTGCCGTCTCGGCGAAGCTCGACGGCCGGTGAAGCGTGATGGGCCAAGAAGCCTGGTCCCGGTTCCAGGCTTGGCTGCCTCTAACCGGCCTGCTGATGCAGGGCTGATTGATCCAGCGCCGTTGCGAGGTTCGGCAGGAGGCGATGGGCATAGCGTGCAATCGGAAAGTCGAAGGTGCCGCGCAGGTTGATGCCTTCCAGATGAGTCGGGGCAATTTGGCGCAGGTCTTCGGCGCGCATGGCTTCGCCGCCGATCGCCTCGATGGCATCGAGCGCGCGCTGCATGTGCAGCGTGTTCCAAGCCATTACGGCATTCGACAACAAGGTCAGCGCCGATGACACCGCCGCCAGCGACGCATCATGCCGGGTCAGTTCGAGCGGAATCTTTCCGTAGTGGATGGCCCGCTGCACCGTGTGGACCGCCTCGCCTCGGTTCAAGGCATGCTGCATCTCGTGGCGGAACGCAGGAATGGTGAAATAGTCAATCAGGAAGATGGTGCGAAACAGCCGGCCGAGATGCACGCCCGCTTCATAGACAGGCTGGCCCTTCGCCGCCGCGCCAAAGCGCGTGAGCGCCTGGACGGCGGTGCATTGCCCGCTCTGCACCGATGCCGCAATGCGGACCAGTTCGTCCCAGGCGTGCTCGATCAGATCCAGCCGGACATCCGCGTCCGTCACCGAAGCCAATTCGGCCAATATGTCGTGGTCCCTGGGCACATGGAGACGGCGGTCGCGCAGATGCGCAAGCCGTGGACAAAGATCAAAGCCAAGCAGCCGGGAGTGGCTCATGGCGAAATCGGTAAAGCCGTGGGTATCGACAGCCAGTTGCGCCACGTCTTCCGATCCGCTCTGGCGGATGACGCCCTCGATGGCCGCGCCGGCCTGCCGCTCATTGAGCAGGATCGGCTGGTCGTAGAAGATGCCCCAGCGGTCGCGGACATGCGTGTACATGCCTATCGATTTCGTGCGCCGGCGCGGATCGGCCCGTGCCCGCCAGACCGTGCGCGTGGTCTCCAGTGACATCATGTCCGATGATGCCAGATCGGCGCGCCCCCAGTGTTGGGCAATCGGATGCTGGTGCATGAAGACCAGGACAGCATCGGCGGCCTGGCGGAGTTTGCGCTCGTCCGCGATGCGATGCATCATTTGTCGGATCGCGCTGGGCGACAACTCCGGCACCATGCGTGCGAGGTCTGCCGCCGACATCGAGGTGCCGTGCGCCAGTACCGCGGCGTAGACCATCAGCAGCTCGCTGCGCGAATGCGGTTCCCGGCCCAGCAGGAGCCAACTGAAGTGGGTGCTGCTATCAATCTCCAGCAGGATTTCCGGCAATTGCCCACCGGGGTGCCGCTCGAACAGCGCGCGCCGCAACGCCTCCACGGAGGCTTCCGGCCTCGTTGCCGTGAGCGGATCGATATGGATCGCGCTATCAATCTTCAGTTCGCCGCGCAAGGCCGCGTCTCGCAACTTGGCGAGCCCCGCATCCAAATGTGCCACCACGGGCTCCAGAAAAGCCTTGGCGTCCTGCGGCAGCTTGAGATGACCGTAGAAATGGTTACGCCGGGCCTGCCAATCCTCGTTGGAAATCAGCAGTGCCGCCTGGCTACGGAATGCGAAGCTGTGGTCCAGGAAAACCGAGCCATTACGCAGCGCCACCCGTAGGGCAAACAGCGTCCCCCATTCGAAGGCGGCCAGCGCCCGTTTGCGATCCTGGCCCTCTAATGCTGGCTGCCAGGCGCCTCAATCGAGCCGTCACCCGATCAGGGAGCCAGTCGGCCCTCCACGCATAGATGAAGCGCATGGGCATCGAGGCGCTATACCGTCGGCCGAACACGAGCCGCAAGAATGCAGCGCACAAGATCTGGCCGTACCTGCTGCGCGACCGGAAGATTGATCGCGCCAACCAGGTGTGGGCGCTGGACACGACCTACATTCCGATGGCGCGGGGCTTCGTGTATCTGACGGCGGTGGTGGACTGGGCGACCCGCAAAGTACTGGCCCACCGGGTGGCAATCACTCTGGAGAGCTGCCATGCTGTCGAGGCGCTTGAGGAGGCCTTTGCGAAATACGGCTCGCCGGAGATCGTCAACACTGACCAGGGCAGCCAGTTCACCGCCACGGAGTTCACCCACGCCGTGCTTGACCGCGGCATCCAGCTGCTGTCGATGGACGGCAAGGGCAGTTGGCGCGACAACGTGTTCGTCGAACGCCTTTGGCGCAGCGTCAAATACGAGGAGGTCTACCTGAAAGCCTACGACTCGGTGAGCCATGCACGCCGCTCTATCGCTAACTACCTGACCTGGTACAACCAACGACGGCCCCATTCCAGTCTGGCGGACCAGACCCCGGATGAGGCATACTTCGCGACGCTGCCAGCGATCAAATTGGCAGCCTGACTGCCCCAGCGCTTCCACTTAAAAATTCCGGATCCCTGTCCGAACAAGCGAAGCCACCTCTAAGCCGGCAAGCCCGCCAGGTCCCCAAAGCTAAAGAGGATGAGACTTGCGCAATCGATCCTGGGCCGCCTTGGTTTCACTCGCCTTTGTATGCTCGCTGGCTTTCGCACGTGTGCCGGTAGAAGTGTCGGAGAAATATTCAGCGATTGTCCTCGACAAAGTCGTCGCCTTCCCTGGGAAGGAGGCGCTGAAGGGGCAGATCTATCCGACCCGCGACGGTGATAGCTACGTGGCCATGGTATGGGCCAGTGGGCCAGGTGCGACAGTTGTGACATATCCAGCCGTCGAGGCAGATCGCAAAGACTTTTCCAAGCCAACCAGCTATGGTGAGGTAAAGGACAAGTGGGTTCGTCGGTTCGACTTCTCGGCAGTGGAGAGGGACGGGATTGCCATCTACGTTACCCCAACGGCCAATAAGCCAATTCGCGCTCGACTGACAATTCTCCGTTTTGGCGTCCGCACGGTCGAGCAACGTGCCGTGTTAGAGCGTGCGCTGCGTTTTCCATTGGATACGCTCGACTCGGTTTATGAGCTTCCCAAGTTCAAGCTCAGTGTGAAGCCATGTGGCGAGGTGAACGCCTATTCCGCTCCCGACGTTACCATCTGCACGGAATTAATCAACGACCTGCTCGAGAAGGGCGCCGGTGACGCGCTTCCCATGATCGTCTTGCATGAAGTTGGACATACGCTGTTGAATCTCTGGGGGCTCCCGGGATGGGACAACGAGGCATAGTGGACGAGTTTGCGGCATCCTTGTTGGCCACAGGCCGCCCAGAGGCGTTGAGGGCCATGGCGAAATGGTTGCGATCGCAAGACTCGCTTAGTGCTGCAGCGGCACAGCTATCGAATGACGATCGTCACAGCGTCCCAATCCAGCGGGCGCGCAATATCGAACGAATCCTTGCAGATGCCGCTGCGGCCTCACCCACGGCGCAGGGCATGCGGCTTTCACCCACGCAAATGAGGTGGTTTGCCTTGTTAGGGGAGCACATCAAACGGGAAGCGGAATCCGTAGTCACCCAGCGGGCGCCGAGTGAGATAAAGTTTAACACTCCAAAACCCTCCCAAAGCCCGCCAACCGTCGAGGTCGAGGCATGGGGTACTTGCGACCGACTGACAATCGCCGGCGCTGATGCGACACAGCTTTGTGCTAAGAGCGTACGCCGGACTATCTTTCCCAGCGGGAGAACCGCAATTGTCGTCGCTACGTTGAACAAGGTCCCTCTGATACTTTCGACGGGGCCAGAAGAGCCGGGCACAGAGGGGGTGTCAACTTTTCCGATAGAAACGGTCGGCGTCTATCGGGGCCAAGGCGAGGGGATTGAATATCTGGCCGCCCACGGAAAATGCGCCATTGCCAAAGCCGCAAAATCAAGCACACTCCAGTGCGACTTAGCCACAGACAAGGACGGCACACAGAGTGGTGTACGGTTCCGCTTCCAAAATTGGACATCGCTCACGCATGCCGATGTGGCGGCTCAGATTCCACGCAGGGACGCTAAGCCAAGCGACTCACCCGTTCCGCAGCCATCAGCAACCACTGTAGTCGAGGCTCACGGCTTCTGCGACCGGTTAATAATAGGTGGCGTAGACTTGACTACGCTCTGCGGCGATACGGTTCAGAGGACAACATATCCCACTGGACGTACGGGAATCGTGGTCGCAACAAAGCACAAAGTCCCGCTGATTCTTTCGACGGCCCCGGAGGAAATGACAAGCGGAGGCGTACGCTCGTACTCGGTCGAGACAGTTGGCGTATATCGCGGAGAGGGACAAGGGACGGAGTAACGACTGACGGTCCAATATTTGCGGTCGCTCTATCAACGAGAGCCTTTGCCAGTTGTTCGTGAGCTTCTGTGGGGAGGTCCACCGCCTGCGCCTCCTGGTTCTTCGTGCCAATCAGCTTCAGCAGGAAATGACGGCGCATATCCGCCGGCGACTCAATTGATGCTGGAGATCCTGCGTAGAGAATATGCCGGCGAGCCCTGTGTAGAGGAGCGCCAAGAATGGGCGGCTGAATTCTTTGGCCGCCCCCAACAAAGCGGATATGCCGAAAGCGCCCTCAGCAAGACTAGTCTGTTGCTTGCTGGCAGTTTATTGCGTTTTGTCGCGAGCGGCAAAAACAACACCAAAATTCAGTGATGCTGGCCAGCTGGTCGATTTTGGAAAGTTGTCGAATCTTCCTGAAGGCACATTGCTGGCCAACCTGGCATAGCAAAGTGCCTTCAGGAAGAAGAGCGCCACCCTCGCGCTGGCGCCCTGCGCTACTCAAGCCCCAGCGACATCTGGGCGCGCGCGTGTTCTTCGGCTTTCCCACGGCCACGGTCATAGGCGACTCGCACAGTTGCGCCCAGCCGCGGCGGGTCGTCAAACTGACGACGATCGTGTATCACTCCTAGCCCTCTGCCAACGTCCTGCACAACGAAGTGCCCGTGGGCCGCGACGACTTGGCCCTTGTAGCGGCCCGACTCGATGTTCGCAGCACTCACCGCGTCTACCACTCCCGCTGCGATCTCCGCGACCTCAGTCGGTGCGCCAACTTCCATTGCCACATCCGCAGCCTTGCGGTTGGCCAACGGGACGCCGCTTCGGCCCGCGAGGCGCTGCAAGGAGTTGCCAACGTGCTGTCCAAGATCCTGGAAGGGTTCGTACAGTACCGCCTGCCCCAACATCTCATGAGCAATTGTGTTAGAGAGCCCCTCAATCAGGCACTCGGGAACACGTTTTACGCGCGAATGTTCAACCGCTGTAAGGAGCCTCATCTTGTCGGGATCGTCTGGCGAGGCCAGGTAGGTCCCAGTGGACTGAGCCTTATGGTAAAGCTTGTTCAGCACTCCGGTCTCCGTGCTTTCCGGGGTAACCACCTTAAAGGCAAAGCCTTTACCTGCCTCCTGATCTCTGATTAATTTGTCCTTCAGATAAATATAGTTTTTGAATCGAGGGTCATCGGCCGGAATCGGTTCCAAAACGTCTTCGAGTTTGCGGACAACCGTGTTTGGAGGCAGAAGCTCGTCAAGGTCCAACTCAATGCCATGCGTGACCGCAACCATGCACCATCGATCGCGATGCTCCAACGAACCCCAATCCTTGCCGCTTAGCATGCGCTCTTGGATGTCGTAGCCCATATCCCGCAACTGGTTCCGGAGAATAGAGGCGGTCTCAGAGATGGCTGCTGGTGGGACGTTTTCCACAATAACAATTGCAGGGTTGGCCTTCGAGATAATGACCAGCGCGCCAACCACCAGGTGTCCCACTTCGGGATGATCGGCTTCGTGACGGAGCCCCCTCTTGGATTTCCCTGCCTTGCTGAGGCCTGAACATGGCAAACCGGCTTCCAGAACTTCAACTTTGGGAATGTGCGACATTGCTCGCTCGTCGAAGGCCAGTTCCTGCATGGGAGCAACGAGTGGCAAGGTTCTTTCAGACCAGGCATCGTTGTGCTGGCTCGCCTGCTCCATCAGGTCGTCGCGAATCTCATTGGCGAATGCCAACTCGGCTTTCAGCCCGGAGCGCTCGAGGCCGGCATGCAAAGCATGGCTCATGATGCCGCCACCATGACTCAGGCTACCCATGCGGATTGCTTCGCCATTCTCCAGCCGCTCTCGCAGACGCTGCATTCGTTCCTGCTTCCGAAGCTCGGAAGCCAGTGGCAAGATATAGATCTCTCCTTCACGCACCACGACACGCACCGCCGCCATGCCATCGAACACGGCAAGCAGGGCTTGAGAATTCAGGTCAATGACAGGATTTACGCGTTCGCCCGCCGTCTTCGAAGAAACGACGCGGGAGCCGTCGGGATTGACCTGCAGCACTAGCGTCTTCCCCCGGACTTCAACGTCGTAACGCTGGCCAGGTTGGAAGCCGGCGATGGCGGCCTGCAGCCCCTCCAACCAGACACGCGGCTTTCCCTTGTTCGCGCCGATCTTCTTGATGAAATAGCCATCGATCATAGTTCTCACCTCCTAGTGTTGTACACCCAGCCCATCCTGCGGCCGGTCACGCGTCGACGTCATCGCAGCACCAAAGCGATAGGTAACACGGACCCTATCCCCCACAGATACCGTCTTACTCATAAAATCGTCCTTGGCATGGATTGTGGCGCGCTGGTGGCCAATATCTTGGATGAAGTGTCGAGCCGTCTCGCTGACAATTCGGCCGACATATTGCCCTTCGTCACGGTTCGGCTTCAGCACCTCATATCCAAGCTGCCTGCCATGCGCTTGGGCCTTGTTCTCATACTGCGTCACCATCTCCGCAGCAGCTAGCATCTCCCGCGACGCATAGCGCTTTCCAGGGTAAGCCGCTACGGCCTCCGCCAGCGCTCGATCTTCCTTGATTCGATCGAGCAGAAGCGAATGCACCTCGCGGCCGTCGCCCATCTCAACTAGCGCATCGAATGCTCGGTCGAAAATCTCGCTCGCCACATTCGGATTCGCTGCGCCGTTAAGGAACCGCCGCACGGTTTCGTCCACTCGCGATACCGTGCCCTGGATATCGTTCGGAATCTCGGTGTTCACCTGTTCCTGTTGCGGCTGGATTCCCGGCCCACCAGCGCTGGCGGGCTTCCACGACGAAACGTACTCCTGATCCGCCTGCATCTTCTTCAGTTCGACCATGACGTCAGCAACGTCCTTGCGCAGTGCATGCAGCTTCCATTCCTCTGCGAAGGGGCGCCCAACCTCCGCGCGAGCCTTGTCCCGCTCTGCTTGCTCCCGCTCCAAATCGTCCTTCGCGTCCGCGATTGAGCTTTCGAACTGCTCCAGAACGTTGTCCAAGCGGCGAATGAACCCGTCGACGCTGAACTTGTCATTCTTGTCATAAGCCAGGTTCACAGGTCGCCGCTCGTACGCCGGCCCCCGCAGAACGAACTGCACTGCGCCACGCTGAGCTACCACGTCAACATCGAAGCCGCGATAGCGACCGATCCGAACCGGTGCTTCCTTATCGAATGCGAACGTCTTCCCGCCCTTGATGGCCGTTTCCATGGCCACGCCAATATGCGTGAGCAGCGCGTCCCTCGTGTCCTTGGTGAAAGTCCGGCCGCCAGAGATGAAAGCCATCTCCTCGGTTGAGTTAGCGTCGCGGACGGCGATCTCTGCCTCCAGATTTGCAACCTTTTCAGCAGCCCTCCCCTCAGCGCGATCCAGCCATTGCAAGCGGCTCTCCATGCTATGAAGGTTGCGCTTGTAGTTTGAGTACACGGCTTCCAGCTTGCGCAGATCTGCGGAAAGTTGCACCTGCATGAAGATCAGCGGATTTCCCGTTGCTGCCGCCTTCATCTCTGCAGCATTCGCGGCCTCGCTCGCGATGTCTTCGATCACGCGTTGGCTGCCACCACCCTTGCGGAATTGCTCGATGCCCGCGGCCTTGTACTCGATCGTCTGCCACATGCGCGAGTCATAGGTCTGCTTTGTCGCATAGCGCAGCACCTCGACTTCAAAGCCGTCCGGGTCCTCCGCGTAGAACTCGTTTCCTTGTCGGATGATGCGGCCTTCCCGTTGCTCAAGATCGCGTGGGCGCCATGGTGCATCCAGGTTGTGCTCGGCTACCAGCTTCTTCTGGACATTCGTCCCGGCGCCCATCTTCGCCGTCGACCCGAGCAGGAAGCGCACGTCGCCCCGATTCACGAGGTCAAAAAGCTTGGCCTTCTGCAAATCCGTCTTTGCGTCATGCACGTAGCGGATCTCCGATGCCGGCACGCCTCGCGCGATCAGCTTATTCCGAATGTCGTCGTAGACACTGAACGCGGAGCCAGATGCCAACAGATCATCCATGGAGATTGCCTCCGCGCTCTCCAGCTCTTCGGCATCATCGTCGCCACGCTCCGTCGACACCTCCACACCTGGCCTGTTGGATGCTCCTTTCGGGGTGGACAGATCACAGAACACTAGTTGAGTGCCCTTGCGGCTGTTCCATTTCTCGTAGATTCGCATCATCTCGTCCACGGCCGCGTTGACCTTGCTTCCTTCAAAGTCAGGGGCTGCGGGGTTGATGAGACGGAAGTCCAAACCAGCCTTTCGCGCGTCGTTCGTGACCTTGAGTGGATTGTCCTTGCGCGGGTCCTTTGGCATGTTTTCCATGCGATGAATGATCGAGCCCTCGTTCCATGCGGTCACAGGGGTGCCATCACCTCGCAAGAGCATTTGGCCGTTCACATCGTATTTGCGCTCCTGGATACCCATGTACTCGGCCTGTAGCGGCGAGCGTTCCACCACAATGTTCTTTGGCTTCCCTCCAGCGATGCGTGGCACCGGGAAGCGCTTGCCTACAGCACGCGCCTGCTCTTCCAGATCCTCGCGCAGAATGACATCAGCAAACGATCGGTACATACCCACCAGCTCTGGGACATTCTGAAACTTTGAGAAACGTGAGTTCAGCTTGTAGTTCACGCCTGTCGCGTCAAGCTCCCAACCTGCGACGACTTGCCCGAACGTCGATGCCCATGCGTCAAAGTGGACAATCCCACGTGCCTTCATTTCGTCGTATTGCATGTAGCGCTGCAGCGTGTACATCTCTGCAATCGAGTTGGAGATCGGTGTGCCAGTTGCACCGAACACGCCACGACCGTCATAGCGCTGCTGGAGATATCGCGACTTCACGAACAAGTCGAAGGCCATATCGCTACCTTCCAGGTTCCCGAGGCCGGACACGTTCTGCATCGTTGTATTGACGAAGAGATTCTTGTATAGATCAAACTCGTCGGTGATGAGCAGATCCACACCCAGATCATCAAACGTTACGGCCTTGTCCTTGCTGCCACGATCGGCCATCCGCTCCATCTTTGCCGTCATGCGTTCCTTCGCCTTTTCCATCTGCTTGATGGTCATGCGATCACCATTCTTCCGCTTGATCTCTTCGATCGCGCCAGTGAGGTCGTCGATTTGCTCCGACAGGATCTCGCTGAGCGTATCTTCGGGCATTCCGATCTTCTTGAAGCTCGAATGCCCGACGATAACTGCATCCCAATCACCGGTTGCAATGCGCGCGAACAGCTTCTCGCGATTCTCCTTCTTGAAGTCAGATTTTTCCGCGACAAGCACGTTGGCGTCTGGGTACAGCTGGTAGAACGCATCCTTCCACTGTAGGGTCAGATGGTTCGGCACGTTGATCATCGGCTTGCGGGCAAGGCCCATGCGGCGACTTTCCATTGCCACGCCGATGCACACCATTGTCTTGCCTGCGCCGACTACGTGGTCAAAGAGTGCCGTTCCGTCCTGCACTCCTCGCCAGATGGCATCCTTCTGGTGGGGCCGCAAAGTAATGTCGACCGAAGCGCCGGGCAGGCTCAGATGCGATCCGTTGTAGCGAGGCTCCACGTCGGTGTTGAACCGATCGTTATAGAGCCTCGCAAGCGCATCCCGTCGGTCCTTGTCCGTCCATACCCAGTCGACGAAGGCCTGGCGAAGCTCGTCAGCCTTCTGGTTCGCCGCCGCCGTCTTTTCCGCGTTGGTGCGATAGATGGGACCGCGTTCGTCACGTCCAACCTGTTCCTTCACTTCGATCGGACGCCCCTCGAGCACCCTTTCGATTAGCGAATTCGCGCCCACTTCGGCAGTGCCCCACTGGACGTGATTCGTGGTGCGATCGGCAGGGCTAATCTTCACCAACCACTTGCCGATGGATTCTTGGTAGCTGACCTGGCGCGAGACGCCGCCGAGCACATGCGTGATGAAGTCACTGACGTACTGCTCTGGCACCCACGTTGAACCAAGTTGAATGGCGATGTCCACAGCCTCGATGTCCTTGGGCTGAACCGCCGTCAGCGCTTCGACATTCCCTTCGTAGCTTCCGTCGACGGTCGCGGCATCCCTTGCTTGCTGGAGCTTCGCCTTGACGTTGCCGGTCAGGTATTGATCGGCCGTCTCCCAGTGTCCGCCCTTCGGGTTGCGGAAAATGAGTCCACGAAGCTCCGTGACGAGCGCGTCTTGCTCTTTCCCGGTTAGACGAGTCATCAGGTCCAGATCGACTCGCCCGCGCTCGTTCATCGACACCACCAGCGCGTCCTTTGCGGATTCGACAGTAGTGATCTCACGCGTCGGAGCCATCACCCGCTTCGTGAAGATCGCCGCTTTTACTGCGGAGGCCTCACGAGGTTCGACGCCATGCTTTCGCGCGGTCTCTTTGGAAATGCCCTTGTCATAATCGCGCTCCAGGGCATGCAGCAGAGGATACTCAGGGTCGTCGCCCATCGCCTGCTTGTTCACCAGGCTGCTAATGTGGCCATGCTGTTTGACGAAGCGATCGTAAACGCGATTTAGATCCCTGCGCAGCGCCTGCAGTTGGGCGTCAGCGGCGTCAGTACGCTCTGCCTCCATCAGTGAACGCAGTGCGAGCCGGATCTCCACCATTCCCTTGATGCGCTGGCCAGCGCGCTCATTCTTGGTCTCGATCAGTTCATAGCGCCGATCGGCCAGAAGGTCAGGCAGCCGGCGGGCAATGGTGCCTGTGGGTGTGACAAAGTAGGCGCCTACCTTGGTGTGTTCGGGGACTTCCACCTGCGCCCCTGGCGTCTCTGTCGGCGGCAGATCGACGGTAGTGCTCCGTCGTGACTGATAGATCCCCTCGGGAAGAAGCGCGATTGCGCGGTCCAGCTCGGCGGCGAGATCCTGGGCCGCGGGCGCAATAAGCGCTGCCGTGTTCCCGGCATACATGGTGCCCTGCAACGCCATTGTGCCGAGCATCATTTCCGGGCGTCGGATGAAGTATTCATTGAGGGTGATGGGTTCGCGAGAATCCGGGTCTGCTACCGTACCCACATTGACCCACGACAGATCCGGCGCTTGGTCCGGCGTGCGCTTCTGCAAGAACACGATGTCCGTAGTGACCTCAGTCAGCGCGTTTCTCTTGAAGGCGGTATTGGGGAGGCGAATAGCGCCAACAAGATTGGCAGACTTCGCGATGTGCTCGCGCGCCGTGGAAACGTTCGCGTCCAGGAAGAAGTTGCTGACAACAACCGCGACCACACCACCGGGCCTTACCTTGTCGAGCGTCTTGGCGATGAAGTAGTTGTGAATCGAGAACTCGCCCAGTTCCTTGTGTTCACGGTCGTACAGCTTCTGGTTCCCGAACGGCGGATTGCCAATCGCTGCGTCAAAGTAGTCTTGAGGGATGCTGACGTCTTGATATCCCTTGTTGATGATCGTAGCCGAGGGATACAGGTGCTTGGCGATCGCCGCCGTCGTCGGGTCCAATTCGATGCCAGTGACCTTGGAGCGGCCGCGTACATCCGCCGGCATCAGGCCAACGAAGTTCCCGCTACCGACGGATGGCTCAATGAGCTTGCCGCCAGTGAAGCCGAAGCGCTGAAGGCTGCTATGGATTGCCTCTACGACGGGCTTCGCCGTGTAGTGTGCATCCTGCGTGGAGCGTCGCGCTGCGTCATAGTCAGCGCCGGAAAGGACGGAGCGGAGCTCATCGTACTCCTTCTTCCATTCCTTGTTTGAGGGGTCAAATGCTTGCGGAAGGCCACCCCAACCAACATAGCGCACCAGGGTGCCCTGCTCTTCGACAGTGGCGGCGCGGTCTTCCTCCCTAAGCACATCAAGCAATCGGAGAGCCGCCACGTTGTCACGGAACTTCGTTTTCGCGCCTCCCTCTCCCAGCGCGTCAGCTTCCGTGATGACGTAATCCGTCGGCTTTACAACTCGGTGTTCACCAACGCGCTTGCCAGAATCTCCGCTTCCGTCTCGCCCTGCGACAGGCGTTCCAGCGCGGTCTGTTCCGCCAGGACCTCGGTCTCCATCGTTTGCTGTTCCAGCAGGCGACTCAAAAGCAGGAACTCCGCTTCCTGCTCCAATGCCTTGAGTTTCGCCGGGTCGTTCATTGCCCAGCGATCCAGAATCTTCCAGCCGCGCACCGTGTACGGCTTGCGGCAGACCGCCTGCAGCGTGCTCGGTTGCAACACTCGCTTCGCGATCGCCAGTGGTTCCAGGTTTCCTTCCAGCATGATCTTCTCCAAAAAATAGTTCAGGTTCGTCCGCGATCGCATCCGCCTCAATGCGCGCGATGGTCTCTACGGCCTCATCAAATGCAAAGTCAAACGATAGCTGATTCAGCTGTTCTTGTTTACGGCGCTTCATGTGCGAGCCTTTCTTCGTACCTAAATCTTTGCTAGGCTTCTCCCTGCCCAATTTGGGCGGGAAGCCATGGCAAGGGACGCAGCTCGCATCTGCGGTTCTGAGTGACGCAGGGGTGTTGGCGCACCTCTACGTCGCTTCCCTCGTTGAATGTACTTTATTTATAGCACTATTTCGGGGCCAACGCAATTTCTGACGTTGGAAATACCCGACCTGACGCTCTCAGGGGTTGTTGTAGGAAACCGGAATTAACTGGACTACAGACCAGTTTGCTGGACTGGAAATCCGGAATTAGCTGGACTGCCGTGCAATTCCCGCCGACGCCGAGCCAGCACCGGACGGTTGGTTCACGCTCGGTCACTGGGCGTCTGGGCGATGGGCTTTCTCTACTTCTGCATCGGCATCGGCTTCTTTGGCGTGTCGACGTGGCTGCCGCAGGTCGTTCGGCAGATGAGCCATCTGACGATCGTCGAGATCGGCTTCGTGAGCGCGATTCCGTTCGTCGTCGGCGCGGTGGCCATGCTCGCGAATGCACGCCATTCCGACAAGCACATGGAGCGACGCTGGCACTTGGCAGGAGCCCTCTTCGTGGGGGCACCAGGGTTGCTGGCAAGCGGCTTCACATCGCATGTGCCGCTATTGTCCTTTGCGTGCATCTGCCTGGCAGCCGCCGGCATCGTCGGATCCCTGAGCGTGTTCTGGACCATTCCGCCAACGTTTCTTTCCGGGGCAGGCGCGGCCAGCGGCATTGCGCTCATCAACGCGATCAGTGGCTTCGCGGGATTCTTCGCGCCGTGGCTGGTGGGTATTGCCCGCAGCCGTTCGAGCGATTTCACGCTGGCGCTCTACTGTCTCGCGGCGAGTGCCGCGCTGGCTGCAGTACTGGCGGTGGTGCTGCCATACGGTCGGACGAGCGTGAGAAGCTCCAGGCAGGGTTAGACATGCGAGAGTCTGGTGAGCGTCGGCAAGCGGACGTTCTTGGAGCAGCATCCGCCGTCCATTTTCCGGCCATCACCGTCGTTCGGCCTAGCCAAGGCTAACGGCAAAGAAGTCGGCCGCCAACGCCATTTGAGTGCTACTGTCATATGCCCCCTACGTGCTTTTCCGATGGCTATTGCACGATCACAAGTTCGCCGGCTTCGTGGGCAATTTCGAGGTAATACGGGCTCGAATGCTTACGTTCGGCATCGCGGTACGATTCGATTGCGTCGATCACTGAGTTTCGCCACACGTCGATCCGTTCCTCACCAGTCACGCGGGCGAGCACCGTGTCAAGCTCGCGCACTGCATCCACCAGAGTATCGCCGCTCCCAATCGGAAAATCCTTGCCGGAATCACGACCCAGGAACGACTGCAGCGTGACTGCTGGAATGGCTGGCCCTGTTAGCGCGCCCTCGATCCACACAGCGTCGTGAAGCGTCCAAGTGAGAACAGCGCTGTAGCCGCGTCCGTGTCGCTCCCGAAAGACCGCTAGCGCGAATCCCGTGGCTTCGATGATTCGATTGATGTTGTCGAGCATGGTCTTTTCCTAGTGATTCGCCAAGCTAGTCGTGCTCCACCTCGTCGGGGAGGCCAGCTGCTCTGCGCAACGCGCGATCGCGTTGGTTTCTTACAACACTGTCTCAGAAGTTCTCCGCTTCCAGCTTGGCGAAGCGAGCATCAAGCGATGTCCGCGGGCTGGCCACACGCACGCCTTGGGGACGGCCCGTTGCATTTGCAAGCGCCTTCGTCCGCTGAGGCTTGCCCGCCTGTAGCGCTGGTACCGTGTAGCCGGCCGCATTGACAACCTTCTGCACATAGCCATTCGAGAATCCTGCACCGAAGTTGCCGGTGTTGTAGGCGCTAATGGCCGCGTAAAGCGCATCCTGCGGATTCGGATACCTCTTCAACGCATCGATGTAGAAGTTCACCAGCACCCGCCCACCTTCTCTCAGGTTCGTACAGGGGTCAAGCGCCTGCTCGATCGATAACCCAAGCTTAGGTAAGTGCCTGCTGGCAAGCTGCGTCAGGCCAAGGCCAACCCAATGCCCCTGCTGAATCAGGCCACGTGCAATGTTCGTGGCCTCCTCGAGGGATGATGGATTGAAGCTCCGCAGCATTGACTTGCGCTGGCTCCATGGCAAATGCCCAGGACCGTCGTCCGAGAGGATGTACATGTAGCCCGTAGATTCTGCTCGGACTATGGCACCCATAGTTGTTGGATGGACCTCGGGAATGCATTTCGCCATAAGTGCGTGGAGGTCATTAGCCTGCGCTACGCCACAACACAGTGCGAAACCAACCAGCATCCGAAAGGCGTGCACCACTATCCGCATAGCGATTGCTCCTTTGCGTGCAGATGCGCATGAAGGGCAGAAGCGAGATCCGCCGCGGCGTGCTGCGCTTCCATCGCAGACCATCCCTTTGCAGAGAGTTCCTGCCGCGCGCGATGAAACAAGCGCCAGGGCACGAAATCCTCCGGCTCCGAGAACCACCCCGAACCTGCCCCCGCCGCATGCAGGGCTGACATTGTTTGCGGCCACTGCTCTGACCACATCGCGACAATTTCGGCTCGTGTGGTGAGCCGCTGATAGTAGAGCCCGAGCACATTGACGAATTCGGCTTCGACGTCAGGGGACATTCTGACCGGCTGGTGTGCCGTTCCCTCCTCTACGTCCATACCTAGCCGGTCAAGCCGCAGCCGCTGGCCCACACGAAGGCCACCTTGGGCGGCCAGGCAAAGCCGGACCATCGCGCGTTCACACCACCGCAAGGTAGGCCAGAACAAGCGCCACCGCTCTTCGAAATACCGGGCGTCACGCAGACACCAGTTGTAGCGAGCAAGAAGCCGATACAGGTGCTGTGCTGCCGCCCGACACATTAGGACATTCGGAACATCGGGAATTGTGTTCACCGATATCATGGAAGAGCATCCCATTAGGCTACAGTCCCCTTGTTACCCACATAACGAATAGCAACCTGCTCACCCACATTCGGTGCGCGAGACAACCGAGCGATCCTGTGAAGCGACACCGCACCAGCGTCCGCACGCCGCTCGAGGGCGACGTAGTGCGACGTCGCAAGGATCACCGTTCCGTTGTAGCGGAAGCCGGCCTCGGCACGCTCAAGCCGGATGTCCGCTGCCTTTCCGGTGTCCTCCTCCAGTTGGTAGTAGTGGGCCTTAACGCGCTTCCGCGCCTCCCTCTCGTAGTCCGAAAGACGGCGACCGAAGCCAGAAATGCGCCCTCCGGGAATGGCCGAGGCATCGCGAAGCACAAAATGCACTTCAAAATACTCGCGAGGGTCAATGCGTGCGTTTGCCGTTGGCATCGCGAGCAGTCGAAGATCATCCACCGACAGTTCCTGCACGAACTCCTCGCCTTCCTCGTTGGTGAGCGTGTAGTCCAACGTCACCACTTCGTCCGTTTCAAAGTTCTCCTGTTTCACGACAATGGATACTGGCGGAAATGTGTCATACGTGTTGATACAAAGCTTGATCGCTCCGTCGTCAGCAACATCGCACTGAATCATGAACCAGTGCGAGCGCACCACCCCGTCGACAATCGCCACAAACTCGACCTTCGAGGGGCTTTCCATTTCCGCGCGATGCTTGAAGACCGGCATCTTGTCGTACATGAGCTTCTTCGCCCGAATCGGGTGATGGCCAGCATTGAACACGAGCAGTTCATCGCGCGGCAGCCGCATAATCTCCTCGTCAGTCATCAGGGGGCGCTCGACAAGCTCCTCGGAAATGCTCATCTGATCCAGGGTTGCTGCCAGACGTCGGCCGGAGTAGTTCACGGTCTGCCGTTTCACCGTCGTAACGCCCGTCATAGCAGAGATATCCTTCGCGGTTTCCAAGGTATTGGGCGCGCAAGCTAGGCGCACCTGGCAGCCTGCGAAGATGGTCTGCTTGTCACCATAGATGTCCTCAAGCTGGATCTTGTCCTGCAGGAAGAGGAATGCGGTAATGCCGTAACCCGCCAGATAGCCAAGCCCGTCCTGCAGCTGGGTCATCTTTCCCAGGGCGGCGAGTTCGTCAATCACCAAAAGCAGGCGGTGACGGTACGAGCGAAGCGTCTCGCCGTCTGCAAACTCCATCTTCCGCGTCAGCTGGCTAAGCAGATACGTGAAGAACATCCGCAACAGAGGCTGGAGTCGACGCTTGTCCGACGGCGGTACCACCAGGTAGAAGCTCACCGCCTTGTCATGATTCATGAGATCGGCAATGCGGAAGTTTGACCGCCGGGTGTTCTTCGCAATGATTGGATCTTGGTACAAAGACAGCTTTGTCTCCGCGGTGGAGAGCACACTCGCCCGCTCTTTTGCCTCACGGTTCAAATTTGCGCGAGCAACCGCAGCAACGATTGGATGTACCTTGGTCGGGCGACCCGACGAGTCTGTCCAGCCGAACCGACCTGTTGGATCGTGCTCAGCGTTCAAGAGCCCCATGAGCATCTGCTCGCTGTCCTCAAAGGTCGGATCAGTCAAATAGTGGAAGGCTCCTGTCAGGGACTTGTCCTTCTCTGCATACTTGCAATGCAGGATCAGCCCCGCTATCAAGCCCCACGATGTGCTGATCCAGTGATCGTTGCCAATCCCTTCATCCTTGGTGTCCGCCACGATTGCCGCGATGTTCTGCGCATCTTGCACGTCGTAGGGATAGTCGCGAACCTCTTCACAAACATTCCATGTGCACGTGTTTCGCGACGGTGTAATGCCATCGATGCTGCGCCCGTCTATCGCGGTCGGATCGAACTTGATAACCAACGATCCAGCCGAGTGCCGGAAGCCGCTCGTCAGTTCATAATTTTCGCCCTTGATATCGTTGGTCGCTGTGCTGTGCGGGTACGACAACAGCGTTGGAACCACCAAGCCTCGCCCTTTCCCGCTCCGAGACGGCATAAATGCCAGAATGTGCGCCGGCTCGTCATACCGGAGCACTTTCCTTCCGTCAGGCATATCGAAGGCACCTAGATAAACACCGGATGCGTGGTAGGTGATCCGCTTGTAGGCAGGCCACGAGCCCTTCTTCATCTCGTACGACACGAGGCGCATTGTCCGCACGTCCTCTGCCCGAGCAAAACGGGCGGAGCCGTGAAGGTCCTCGGGGGTCTGCGTGTGCAAGCTGCGTCGATACCACAGGTAGAACCCTAGAATGACGCTGAGAAGCATGCCGCCCATGTGGATGAACCATGCATGCCTCACAAACTCCGCTAGCTTTCCACTAGCGTTCAGCCAAGACAGGCTCCATGCCAAACCGGAGAACGGCTGGTAGATCCGGATACCCGACCGCAGCGTCATCAGTGAATCCCCCAGTCCTGGCTGATATCGCAGCATCAATGCGAGGTACTGAGTTGCGGCCCAGCACGTGGCGACCAGACACAGGCCGAATACCAGGAACACCAATAAGCTCAGCCGCGTGGACTGGTTGCGTTTTCCCGTCTGAATCATGCTGTGTTCCTTCATGCTTTTTATATATCACGATATCTTACTATCGCTGGACCTCCATTTCCAAGCGCCGCGTGAATTCCCTCGGCTTGAGCTCGCCACGACCTTGCGCATACGCAACCTCTACGGCGACCCCTATCGGTGCAACGCCGGCCACCGTCGCGCGAAGGTGCGTCACGGCAATGCCGCGGCCGATCTCCTGCGTGATGTGGTCCTCAGTAATGGCAACCAGCTTCCCGATGTATCGGCCGTCGGCCTTCGCTGTGAAGATCTTGTACGGTTGAACGGCGCCGGGCGTAGGCTGTTCTACAGATTGCGACGCGTTCAGCTCTACCTCGCGCCCCAATTGGGCCTTGACTGCTTCAATGCCTTCGCGGACATGCAAGTCGTTGTAGTCCGTTGGCTGCGCCCCTTCCATGGAGGCAAATGTGGGGAAGATTGCCTTTCCATTCGGGTGCATCGCGGCTGCGGCGAGTGCTTTCTCGCGCCCCACATTGTTCATCATGACACGCAGCACCTGATTGGTCTCCGTGTTTGTGATCTGTCCAACGATGCGAGGCACGCCTTCAGGCCCGGCCTCCTCGCGAAGGGAGACGGCGCAAAGTGGATTGTGCTTAGCCGGCCTGGCTCTACCGTCGAACAACAGCTCATCCGGATCGATCTGACGTAGCTGGAGCCTCGCGAACGTCTTTTCGGCGGACAGCATGCCGTTCAGCCTGCTTAGAACGCGCGCCGGCGTCAGAACGTCGTCGTCGCCACAGATGATGACTTGCTGGTCTGCCAATGTCGGCTTGAGGGCTTCAACCATATTTGCAAGGTTGCCACTATCAAAAACCAGAACTACCGGTAGCGATGTGGCCATATGGAGGCTGGCGCCAGTCGCGTAGCCTTCCGCAAAAAGCACCGTGCGCGATGCTGTGAGATCCCCAATTACATGGAAGCAACCGGTCTTTCGACCATTCTCGACGTACATCTTCCCGCGAGACGAATCCGCAAAGATACGTTGAAGCGACCAGATCTTGCCATCAACATCCCTCATGGGAATCACAAGGGCATCGCGATCCAGACGAACGTCAAAAGGAAGCACCTGTTTGCGAGTGAGATAGGCGTGAGAAGCAGCTGGTTGAAGTCGGTCCCACGTCTTCCTTGACGCTTCGGCCGCTCTATCTTGGGCCGCGCGCATCTCCTGCGCCCGCCTTTCGCTACTTTCGCGCGCCAGGCGATCATACCGCTCACGCTGTTCAGCTGAGAGGACAACTCCCTGAACCGACCATGGCGTAGCAAAGCCGGTCAGCTTGTTCTCGATATAGCCATTTGGCCGATCGCCGTCGAGATGTCCAATGTAGACACCCTGCTTGGCCTTCGCATTCTTGGCCGTGTCGACACCAGTCCGATGCCACTTGCCATCCATGATCGGCGGCCCATCCAACACAAGGCCGGCTTCGCGGCAAGCATCCGCGAATTGGTCGACGATCTCGCGTTCGCTTAGCTCCTTCGGCCGCTCGAGCCACTTTGCAACAAGCTTCGTATCGACTCCGGGTGGCGCGTACCAGGTCTCGCGCTCCTTGTCCCAACGTGCACCCGCCTTCTTTGCTTGGTCAATCTCTTGAAAGGGAACATATAGCGGCAGGCGATAGCTGCCCTTGGTTGCCGACACGCCGCCCTCCTTTTCTGACGTTGGAAATACGCGGGCTGAATCCTGCCCTTGTCCCCTATTACGCGCGGTTAGGGAATGAGTCTTCTCGCGAGCAACCACAAATTCCACGAGGCGTTCAGCCTCACGCGCGCAGCGGTAGAGCGCGTTTGGGTCTGCTCGAAGTAACCCTGGCCAGGCATCAAGCGGCTTGCCCGGAGCAGCATGATCTAGCCCCGCGCGGATGCCGAGCCTTCCTGACAGGAACGCGCCGGCTATCTCGTGCGTTAGCGATCGGGCGGCCTCACCGCCTACCGGCTGCAGGGGGAGGCGCGACGGATGGTCCGCTGCCACCGCAACAAGCCGCAGCACCTCTGCGTAGTAGCCCGAGTCATCCTCATACGACGATAGCGGGGGAAGGTATAACGCATCCTTCGACCCGTCGTATATCGGCGGCCGACCAGCTTGGTGGAAGACGGAGATGCCGGCGGCGGAGATTAGTGCCTCTGCTTTCGCGATGGCTTCGTCCTGGAGCACCTTCGCCAGTTCTGGTACGACCACGAACTGGGAAGCGTTGAACACATTCGCAAACTTGACAGCAGGCTCTGCCAGCGGCACGCGAATGTTCTCAGTACTGCCGTCGGCATTGCGCCGCTCTTCGACTTGAGCGTACTTCCAGAACTCCACAACAGTGGAAACTTCACCGCGCCTGACGTTCCACCCATTCTTCTTGGCTTGCTCGAACGTGCACCAGCGCGGGTCGGAGAGGCCGCGGGCTAGCAACGCGAGCGCATTGCCGCCCCGATAGGTCTTCCCAGTGACGGGATTGATCGGGAGGCCTACTGACCCAGCCGAGGCCCACGGCAGCCTCCCGGATTCCAAGTCCTTCGCGAAGCGGCTCGCGAGCGCCTGGCGATGGTCATATCCCATGGCAAATTACTCAACCACAATGGGCTCAGAAGAATCGCTAAGTTCGTGCTCTTCAAAGCCCGACTCAGCAACATCGACTCCACCCTCCCACGCATTAGGCGGGGTGATCTCTTCGTTCAAGGTCATTTGCATACCTCGGGTGACGTGAAATGAAGATACCGGCAGCGGAACGCAGTTGCTTCCCGCTGCCGGTTAAGAGTGGTCCCGACCGACGACACTTCAATGGTGCCGGCGGTGTCCCCCGCGACCACGCGGATGCTGGGACATCAGTCCCAATTAACGTGACAGCGCCGCCTCACGACTTTGCTCGCGCTCGGGCGCGATACTCGCCCGGCCCTTGCTGTACTGGACACGAATGGATTTGTCTCCCGCTCGTGCTTGTTGCAGGCGTTCGGCTTCCAGCCCGGCCTTCGCATGGACGACCGCGACGTTGCGGCCAACGTCCTGGACGACATGATGGTCAGTCTCGTGCACGATCCTGCCTTTATAACTGCCATCGGCGGATACGCCCTGCAGTCCCTTGCCTGCGGACAGAGCGAATTCTTCCGCCTTCGTACGTGACGCCGCAACCTCGGGGGATGGCTCCGAATGGCTGTGCGCAAGCCCTTTTCGCACCGCCTGCTCCAGCCGCTCCAGATCCTTTTCTTTCGGCTCGTACCCCACGACCTCGAGACCAGCAAGACGCGCGGCGAACCAGGCCTCGGCGCGGAACTTGTCGGTTCCCGTCACCTGAATTCCCTGCCATTGCTTTGCACTGGCAAGCTCGGTCGCCGCTTGAAACGTATCGAACTGTTTATCAACAAACCGGATCTTGTCGCCCTCGTCCACCAGCGCGATACGCTCCTCACCAATGCGGCGATACTGTCCAGCCTCGTCGCGAATGAATCGGCCGCGGAGCAACGTGCTCGGACCGCCCTCAGTGCCAGCGTCAAGATCCAACCCGTTGTCCTTGCCGGTTTCGAGGCGCGAGATGTATTCCTCCAGGTTGATGGCTTCCTGCGGCACCGACCGTTCGATTGCAATGATCGAATTCTCGGGCGCAATCTGCACCTCGAGGTGCCGTGCGCGATCTTGCAGTCGGCTCAGCGAGTAGAACGCATCGATGGCGCGGCGGTCAGCCTCATCGATGTTCTGCTCGGCAAGGTACTTCCCAAGTTCGTCCTCGCTCTTGAACCGAATAACGGGCTTGTCGATGGTTCTCGGCACCACGCCATATCGCGCGTCATCGCCCAAGGCATCCCCGCCTTCGAGGAAATGGAACTCGCCATGAGGAATGGTGATTCGCTTTCCGAGCGCGTGCTCATATTTTTGGAGGTGATCTTGCAGCATGCTCTGCGCCTCAAGCGATTTTCTGGCGTCCTTTTCCGCCACCATTCGCTGTTCTTGTGCAAACACGTGGCCAAGGTCCTTGGCAACATCGGGCGCCTGCTCAATCAGTGCCGCACGATAGTTCGCCTGCTGCTCCATGTTGTTCTCAATGGTATAGGCCGCTTCGAGCTTCTCAGAGTGAGATTGAATGGTACGGAATGCGGTAGCGTCCTGCAGCGCCAAGTCGGCGGCTTCGAACTTGCTGAGCGCGTCCTTCGGAACCGCAGTGAGGCCATGGTTCGTCTCAAGGATGTCGCGTCGCGCGGCAATGTCGGCCGCCTGCTGATTCGAGGCCAGAGCAGCGTTGATCGCCGCACTTGTCTCGCGGAGGCCCTGAATTGGGGAAATGGAGTTTTCCACCGACTGCGCGGCTTCTTGACTGTTTGCTTGCGTCGGTGCCTTGAACAGGGCCGGGCGGCCAAAGCGGTCCTTTGCCATGAAGTCGGCGCCGGCGGCGATCAGGCGATCGGCAATTTTTCCGTCATGGTGGGCTGCATAGTGCAGCGCCGTGCGCCCCAGGCGGTCGGTGGCTTTGACGTCCGCGCCGAGTTCGATCAGCTTTGTCACCAGCGCTTCGTTGTTGTCGTGCGCAGCTTTGATGAGCGCGGTGGCTCCCTTGACCACGTTGACATTGGTTGCATCGCGCTTGAGCTTCGCCTCGATATTGGCACCGGCCTTCACTAACAACTCAGCGGTCTCGGCGCTGCTAGCCATCATCACGAGGGGCGTTTCCCCCGCTACCATTTCGTTCACGTCTGCGCCCCTAGCGATCAGGTCGGCGGCGAACTCGCGATTGTCAGCCTTCGTGGCGTATGCGAGCGGTGACCTCCGGAAGCGCGTCCAATCCTTGGTCTTAGGCCCGAAGCCATGTTTTTGCATCAAGTCCGTGGCCACCGCGAAATCGCCCTCCGCGAGGGCGTCAAAGAAATCACTTCTTGCCGACATAAATATTCCTTTTTTCCGAGTACATGGATTGACCAAGCATGCTGCTTGGCCGGCTTAACTACGACTATCTTTCGAGTGGCTTTGCCTGTTCGCGGCGGCGCTCGATCACGCGGGCACGCCCCTTGTCATACGTGACTTTGACGTCAGCGCCGATCGCCGGCGTGCCGTCGAGTGCGGCTGCTCGGTGGAGCACCATGTACTCGCGCCCGGTGTGCTGTACGAGGTAGCGGCCGGACCGCCCAACGATGCGCCCTGCATAGGACTGACCATCCGCCGTGTAAGCGGGACGCACGTTCGCGTTGTCCACCTTGTCACGAGCCAGCTGCTCAGCGTCCTGCCGGTCCGCCTTGTCTGCTGCGTACTCCGCTCGCATATCCCGTACAGCGCGGGCAAGGAATTCCTTTTTGTCAGCTGGCACGCTCCATGACTTCGTATCGCGATCGAACGTCGATCCGTCCACGCGCTGGATGCGCTCGCTTAGCGCCGGATTGAACTCGAATGACACCTGGTAGCTGCCCGCGATCGGAACGACCTTAACACCCTCGTGCGACTGCCCAATCGCTTCATCGAACTGTTGTTCAGCGCTCTTCACGTGCTGCACCATCGCGCGACCCTTGCCGTAGGTGATGCCGACACGATCGCCATTGAACACGGAGTCACGGAGATCATTCAGACGATGCAACACGACGCGGGCCAGGCCCTTGTCTACGCCGGTCAGCTGCGCAGCGTACCGGCCATTGACGCTAACGATCTCACCGAAGTGGGTGACCCCATTAGGGTGAAAATCTCGGATTGAAGGCGTTCCTTCCACCATCGATGCCACGATGGACGCTGCGCGCTCTGCCACTTCGGTCTTCGCCAAAGTATCCGTCGCGGCCTCAATACGAACAGCCGGCAGTGCCGCGCTCAACGCGTCATACTGCTCGATCGGTGTCTGCCAAGCGCCTGCCTCTTTGTCGAACTTGGCGCCATCGATGCCCCGAAGCAGTGAGGCAATGCCACGATTGAAGTCCGACGTCACGCTGCAAAGCGCCTTCTCTAGCGTCACGCTCACGCCGTCAGCGGTCCCGATAAGGCTGTGCTGCTTCTCCTTTCCCTTGGCGATCGCAGGGGCTCTTCCGCGTCAAAGCGCTTGCTGCGCGGCCGTTCGTTCTCGGATTGTTGGTTCATGACATGTGCTCCAATACAATATGTATACTACAACTAAGTCATTGCCGGCCGCGTTCTTAACATTCGCTATACAGGGCGACCAGCTCCGCCTGTAGAGCGACTACCTAGTGTTTGGGTCACGCTCTCGGCAGGAAGCCCGCTCAGTGACTGCCGCTCGCCCGTTCGAGTACTGAATAGACACGGACTTGCCGATCGCCGGCACTCTGTCCAAGATAGCCAGATCGTGGATTGCGACTGTGTTGCGCCCCAGATGCTGGACCAAGTGAAATTCCGTCCGAGTGTCCACCATCCCGACGAACTTGCCATTCTCACCGGGGGTCTGGATCGCGGTATCGTCGCCATAAAGATCGCGTGCCGCCTTCACGGCCACCGCGTAGCTCGCGCGCACCAGATCGATCGCACTCGTTGAAGGCGCGGCGTGCTGACGCTCCGCCTCAGCCTTCTTCACAGTGGCCATGATTTGGGAAACGCGGACATTCGAGAGACCGACTGCAGCCGCAGCCTCGGCCTGCGACTTTCCATCGACATATACGAGCCGGGCCGCCTCGCGACTCTTTTCGGTCAGTCGCGTGGTTTTGACAAGGCTATCGAACTCCTGCTCGTTCATTCTCGCTTGGGGGGCCTATGGAAACGCCACGAAGTCTACAGCATCCTCACGCGGCCTCTCCGCAAGATAGAACCCAAACTGCTCGGAACCGCAAGGCTGATCCACTTCCTCCATTGCGAGAGCCCACGTTGCTTCCAGGTGCTCCATATACACCGAGGTGGCGACCGAGCCATCGGCGTTCGTCGGAAATGGCAACGGACCACCACCAAACACTTGCGCGAGCACCGCCGGGGAGACAACGTCCGCAGCGTCGGGGATAAAGTGCTCGGACTCAGGATTGAGTTGCACGAGGCTTTGCTTTGCGTTCTTCATTTTTTTTGGTTTCCTTACCCGTGTATTTGAGATCACGTCCCGCACAGACATGATACGCAGAATTAAGAGTTTGTAAAGACTTTTGGCCCTTAATAACTCTTAACTTCCCGTCACAATTCCAACGTCAGAAAATCCCGTTGGAGAGGGAGTCCGGCCGTTTGCTTGGTGTTTGGGGGGCACGGCGTGCGTCGATCCCCTTAGCCGGCTCTGAAATTGACCCAATGCGTGCCGCTTTGGACCTCGCCCGCGACCTTCATAGTCACGACGCAGCGGCGACGCGGAACAATCCACTCGAGTGCCTTGGTCGACATGCCAAGCATGCGATTTGCATCGCGCCACTGGTTCCGGTCGAAACCCAACATGACCTTTGTCCCCGCAGCGGACATCAGATCATCGGTAAAATGCCCCGGACCTTGAGAGGCCAAGAGCAACATGACGCCAAATTTCCGGCCCTCCTTAGCGATTCGGTTCAAGATGTGATCGCTATCTGTACTTATGAACGCTGCAGCCTCATCCACCACAAGTACGTGCTTCACTTCCGACTGCTCCCCTTGTTGCATCGCGTCGGCGAAGATGCCTTCTGCCTTCGTATCGACCAGGAGCTTCTGGGCATCATCGTGAAGGGCGGTGAGCACGTAGCGATGGACCTTCGCCGCGGGATCATGCGGCGGCGGCACACTGCGAAACACACCCATTGCATAGAAGTTCTCGAGCCGATCGAGCACGGACTTCACCGTTTCGATTGAGTCATACTTCAACAGATCGTCCAGTTCGCGGCCCGTCACGATGGCATTCACCGCAGCCGTATATGTTGCGATAGCTTTGGCGCGAGCCTCCTGCAATTCAGTGCTGATCTGCTCGCCGTCCTGAAAGGATTCCCCCAGACGGGCGGCGTTGCGTTGCTTGATGGTCAGTGTCTTCGCCGCTCGCTGAACGGCCTCAAGTGCACGAACGGCTTGCTGGCTAGAACCGAGAAACATCGCACGCAACCGGCCAGTCGAGAAGCGGATCGCGTCTAGGAGCGTCGGATACCGTAGACCCGTGAGCTTCACTGGCCAGCGGCGCGCCTCGCCTTGGTGCTCGCTCGATAGGCACCACCAGGCCCTCTCTTCAGCATCGAATCTGAGTCCGCATTTCTTCGCGCGCTCCCGCTCCTCGTAGGGAACTTCGAGATACAGCCGGTCCTCTTTGCCTGGTGCGGTGTAGATCTCAGCTGCGTTCGATGCATGCCAAGTGCGCGGATCGTCCAACGAGAACCCCATCGACCGATAGAGATCAAGCAGGAGATTCCGTAGTACAGCTTCCTGCCGATGTCCGAGGCGATGGCTGGTTCGGTTGATGGCGGCAATGAAGGACTGCACCCGCTTTCTAACCCCTCCGTAGTGGCGATCGGGGTTCAGTTCCAAGGGGTTGATGCCGTAATCGGAGGATTGGCTGAATAGCACAGTTGAGGCGCCCGGCACCTCAATGTCGCCGTGGCGATCGAAGATGTGGACTCGCGCGTCAGGCACACTCGTAGCAGCAATGCTCATACAGGCATGGCGCAGCTGATGGGTCTTTCCACTACCAGTGTCGCCCATCATGATCATGTGTGGATTGGTAAGCCTCCCGCTCTCCCACTCTACCGGCTTTTGCTCGTGCGGCGCTGCCGCATCGAAGCCCCATCGTACTCGCAAAACTGATACCTCCGAGTATGCAATAACATATTCACTTTACTACATCAGAAAACGGGGACCATTGGCCCCCGTTGCTCAGATCGAATTGAGTTGATCCATGAAAGCTGTCGGCAACAGAGTGTCGCTCTCTGGAACCTTGCCGCCGATCTTCTTGTGAATGCGCTTCATGTCCTCGACCGGCAATACAATCTCGATCAGCAGCCCCTTCTCTTTCCCGGTGATGGCGTTCTTGTCGATCAGTGCTTTGAGCTGCCGCGCAGTCAGCTTGACCGTTCGCTTCGTCGCAAGGTCGGCGTTCACCGCCTCGACCGTATGGGGAACCACTGCTTCCGTGATCCCACGATCCTTGAATGTCATCGGCGGCGGCGTGTAGTGCTCGCCCTGGGGCGTATTTTCCGCCAACAGCACATCGACGGACTTTGCCAAGCTAGCGTCAATGCTCACGCCAGCCTTGTGTTTGTCCCTTGCGCCCTTGAGATCGGTCGACGTGATGTTCTTCCGGCCTTCTGCTTTCACCTTCGCAACGACTTCCTCGCGCGCCGGGGCAGGCAGCGAACGGTACTGCTCCAGGAGTGACGCATACGTGATCATCCCTGAATCGACGACATGCGCCCACTCAGGCTTCAGGAGGGCCAAGATACGGGAAATGTACTGACTGTCCTTGCGCATGATCGCGCCCATCTCGGACTTCTTCAGCTTGGGATTTTCGTCGAGCGTCTGCTGGACAAAGCGTGCCACCTCCAAGTCAGTAAGGTCGTCACGGTTGAGGTTTTCAGCCAGCTGCACGAGCCGGATCTTCTCCAAGGACATGTCGTTCCGGACAAACGCCGGAATCGCCTCGTGGCCGGAAACTCCCTCGTCGCGGTTATGACGGAACGCGCGCCAGCGGCACTCACCCATGATGATGATGTACCCACCGTTCTCCCCTTCCCGCACAGTGATGGGTTGCTGTAGGCCTACGTCAGCAATGCTCGCGGCCAGGTCCTTGATGTGCTGTACGCCTTGGTCGGATACAGACCCATCGACCTCGCGGTAGCGCGTGCGCGGCTGCTTCAGGTCCGGCTCGATGTCATCGAGCGGGATGGAGATAGCGGTTGCCGCTGGAGCCTCCAGGTTGCTGAGGAAGTCTAGAGTACCCATGTTTTCCTATCCTTAAAGTCCCAACACTCGCCCAGAAAAGTCCTTCCAAGCGGCGTTCAATTTCTTGTCCTTCGCAAACCGCCACACCGGCAGATAGTTGGCCAGTGCATCGGAAACCGCGACACGCATCGTGAACTCGCCTACGATCATCTTGCCGAATTTTTGCTCAAGTTCCGCACGTACCTTCTTTTGCGACGACGACGCCTTGGTGTACCGATTGACTACCACCTGCACCTGCAGACTCGGATTGCGCTTCCGCGCATCCGCGATGTTCTTAAAGACATCTGCCATCCCAGTCAATGAAGTGATGTGGGGCTCAACAATCACGACGGCCAGGTCCGACCAAAACAACGGCGCGGTCTGCCGCGGGCCGAGAGCGGGCGGCGTGTCGAAAATCACATAGTCAAACGGCAGCTTGCGGATCTCGCCGCGTTTCTGGATTGCCAATTCGCTGAGGTCATCACCGCGCGAATCCAACTCTTGCAGATACCCATGCCCGTGCAACAGTTGAACGTTGTCCACCCAAGCGGGGGTGTATTGTATCTCCGCTCCATCGAAAAGCTGCTCCGACCCGCCACGACGCGTATTGATTCTCAGGTCCTTGGTCAAAAACTGCCCCGCGTTCCCCTGCGTGTCGAAGTCGCACAAAAGGGTCTTCTTGCCAGCTTCTCCCGAGGCGAAAGCGAGGTGGCACGCGACGGTCGTTTTCCCGACGCCACCTTTATTGTTGATGACGGTGACAAATTTAGGCATGGTCTTGTCCTTTTTTGCGGGTTCTTCGTGCCTCCCACGCCTCGCGGGCCAGTTCGACCACGAGTTGTGGGATGGACACGGTTTGCCCCCTTTCCCGGGTCAGGGCCGCACTCTCGTCCAGCAGTTCCCGGCGAAACTCTACTGGTAGTCGAACAAGCGTGGGCTTTTTCTCTTCGGTCACTTAGCGCTCCTACGATATTGGGATATTATGATAGCTTGGCCACGCATGCAAAACATTTCTTGATATTTTTATAGCACCCTACTTCTGAGGGGGGAGCGGTGCTCGACGCACCGCCCTCTTTTCTGACGTTGGAAAAAACTTCACTGGGTGAGCTTACGGACAGCTTTTGGCGGATAAATGTACTGAATCCACCAGAACATCGCCGTATAGCAGAACGCCGCCTTCGAGATGCCTGCGGTTACGGCGGCGATCTCAACGCGCTCCGCCAAATCCGGGGGCAACTGGATGTTCACCTGCTCCCACCCCGTTCGGCCAGGCACGCCCTCCTGGAACGTCAATGCAGTCCGTGGCTTGCGCCAGAGCAGCCCATGCTTCCATGGTTGCGTGTCCAAGAACCTGGTCATCATGTCTTGGAACATGCCGGTTAGTGACCGCCATTCGAGCGGGGCGATCATCTTCATGTAGGTGTACATGTTTGCCGGACACCGCGTGGGCACTACCTTCGGTTCCTCAAACCTGGTCCGGGGACGGCCCAACCTCTTCGGCCGAACTACATGGGCGGCTTCCGCAGGAGCAGCCGCTACCGAACTTCGTTTGGCCTCCGGCCCCTTTGAAGCAGATACGGTTCTGGCATGGCTGGTCTTCGCCGCGCTCTTTACCGGCGCAGCTCTCGATCGCGCGTTCTTTTGAGATGTCATGTTGTACCCGTACGGCTCCTCCCGTTTCATTTGTTATCACTTTTCTATTCGAGATTGTAGCTGATACTAAAAGAATGGCACGAAAAATGCCGATGGTTCTCATGCTCGGCTCCGCACGATGCAGATCGTCCCTGTGTGCGGCCTTGCTCTGCCCGAAAAGAAATCGGCCCCATCGCGCCTGAACGCGTATGGGGCCGAGTTGGTAACAGTGCCTTGGGATCACCGACCAAATTGTGCAGTAAAAAGCATGTCTTTGGTCAGAGTGATGTTGAACCGATATCCAGGAGCCTGTGTGATGGTCGGCTGAATCTGCATGTTGCGGCTAATGAGCGCTCCGCTTACTTGCGCCAACTGCTGCCCCATTGCCGCAGCGATAGTCTGTTGCGCAGACGGTGCATTGCTTCCAGTCTGCGACTGCTGCGGTTGCGACAACTGCGCGCCGGCGGAGATCAAGCTCATCATGGCGGCCCCAGCAAACAACCTGAAATAGTGATTGTTGACCTCGCCGTCGAATCCGGCATTTCCTGCACCGTCTGTACCAGGCATGCCCTGCAGGACAAAGCTCGAGCCATCTGGAAAAATCAGTCGATTCCACACCACAAGAAGGCGAGACTGACCGAAAGAGATTCGGCTGTCGTACATGCCAATCGCCTTCGTCCCCTGCGGAATCAGCAAATAGCGGCCCGTCACCGTGTCATAAACGTTCTCGCTGACACGAGCGCAAGTCTGCCCAGGCAGATCCGAGTTGATGCCACACTCCAACACCATCGGGATGTTCCATCCCGCCTTCACCTCATACTTCCCTAGCGGCTTCTGTTTCACCTCTTGCAGATATGTGCTCTTTGACGAGGCACCGGCATCCCGCAAGAATGCTTCTTTGCGGACCTGCCTGTTGATATCATCCTGCTCCTGTTGCTGGGCCGCCAAGCCCAAGCCGGCCCCCGCGCCGCCGGCGCTGCCCCCCTTGCCAAGTGCATCCAAGGCGGCCTGAGCCTGCGCCATCATGCTAGCAAGCTGCGGATTGGATGCCGCAGCCCCGCCCGCGCCCATCTCGCTTGTTCCGCTTCCTTCCATCGGCGCGTCGCGCGCGCGACGCGCCTTGTCTTCGCGTTCGTCACGAAGTCTCCGTGCCGCCTGTTGCGCCGGCGTTTCCGCTGGCGCGGCTGAGGGCGCCGCCGCGGCATTCACTGCCGGGACGGTCGGAGCAGTTTCCGTCGCCACTGCGCTCGCTGGCTGCTTTGAAGCGGGCGCCGCTGCTGCCGCCTCTGATGCCGCCTGTCCACCATTCAATGCACCGATATCAATGCCGCCTTGCAGTGATGCATCGACGCCAAGCTTGTCAGCCATGGCCGAGGCTTGCCCGTCGGGCACGTCCTTGGTGACGGCCCCCGCTTCGACCATCATGACGCCCTTTGCCTTGGCTCGATCCGCCTCATTGGGGTCATTTGCCGTTGTCGTTGTGTTCTCTGCTTCCCCGGCGGTCAGAATAGCGAAGAGCACCCCGACAAAGCCTGCGATCACAACCATGGTCATGAGCGCCTTCGCTTTGCGCGAAAGCCTGGTGACACCAGTAACCTTGCCTTTCAGTTGCACGCTATCGGGAGATGCGAACGGATCGTTTGCTGTAGATGCCATGCTTCCCCCTACCAGAACAGGCCACGACGCGGCGCCTTGTCCCAAGTAATCGACACCTTGCTCTGGTTGGAGTCGACGCCCACCACGAGCATTGCTCGATCAAAAAGCTTATCCACGATGTAGTAGGCGTCCTTGACTCGGTAGTTCACGATCTGCGGCTTGTTCTCGCGATCTAGCAGCAGCAGAACCGGCGCCTCGGCCGAACTCATAAGTTGCGGCATCTGAACGTATGTCCGCACGCCGTCATTGAATACGCGAGTCGGGGTAAAGGACGTTTTGTCCCCTTCAATCGCATATCCAAAATCGAGCTTATCGACCGATGCATTGGGGAGCTCTGCAACGACGCGCGAATCCTCTTCCTTCGCCCGTCGCGCTCCCTCTTTCTCTGCATCGTTCCAGTCCTCCACCATCTCCTGCGGGTAGTAGAACCCGGCGCGGTTCATGTAGTCGCGTTCATTCGCGCTCGAGTAGAGTCGGACGTGATAGGTCCGGCGATTGGTAGTAATGATCATGTTGGTCTCGAGCGCCGTTTCCGTCGGCTTCACCATCACATGGGTCACTTGTTTCTCTGCCGGACCAGACTGTGCCTTGGAAACGATCCACCTGGCCGAGTCCCCGAGCATAGGCTTTCCAGTAATCAGTTCGCCAGGCTCAAGCTCAATGTCACAGGCCCGCAAAGGCGCGCATGTAATCGTCGGCAGGTACTGCCCAAAGGGATAGAGAATCTTCCCGTCGTCGGACATGATCGGCTTGGCGACTCCCGTTTGTTGCCATTTCTTCGCCTGCGACACTGCGGCGTCTTCCAACGTCAGAAATTTTTTGCCGCTTGCTGCAGTCGAGACGAGGGGTACAGCGGCCATCACAAGGGCCATCAGCGTATGCTTTTTCACGTCGACTATTCCTTAAATGCCGCTCTGCTTGGACCAGCTGAAGTCCGTTACGAAATACCCCGCCGGATTGCGACGGATGCCCTCTTCCGTATCCTGTACGGAAAGGCTGAACGTCAGCTTGACCTTCCACCGCTCTGTCCGAAGCTTTTCCCCCTGGAGATTGCGCCACTCTTCCGTCCACTCAACATCCCAGGTATTGCCTCCACTCGGCAGAGCCAGAGTGACCACGGCAGTTGCGGTTGACGTTGCGGCCGTCTTGTAGGGCTCGCGCTGCCTATAGAACTCATCCAGCTTCGTTTTGGCGCCTGAGTTGGCTGCGACGCGGGCATACACCCATTCGATGTTCTTCTTCGCCGCCTTGAGGTCGCCAATAATCGCGCGAGCGTTCTCGACCCACTCAATCGTCTGGCCCCGAATGATCCGACGCGAGTCAATTGGATGGGACTGGTCAACCGGCCCGACAGCCACGACATGCCCGATCTGGTCCTGCAAGACCACAAACGGTTGAAACTTCGGCTTCAGAAGCGCGTAACCGTTAAACCCAATCGAGATAGCGAGGAGCGCTGACTGCATGCAAAAGGCCACCTGCCAGTTGTGCTTCGCCTTGGCCAGATTCATGTAGCGATCATCCTGATCGCGACCATGTGCAATGTATGGGTTCTCCGCGTTCTTCCCCTTCGCAGCCTTCGTCTTTTCAGGAGCCGCCGGCACCTCCACAACGTCCATTGGAGAGACTTTTGCCGCAGCCGCCTCCGTCTGAGTGGACCTGTTCTTGTTACGCCAGAACATAGATGTCGTTCCTTACATTTTTAAATCAGTCACGGGTGTGGCTGATATCGATGTTGATTGCCGCGTTCGCCGCGCCGTCTTGCGGGATGTAACCTTCGAGCCCTCGCACCCTTTCAGCCAGGCTGCTTGGCTTCTCTCCCTTGCCTTGTCCGGAGGAAGCAGTAGGCAATTGACGATCCCCGCTGAGGGACGCGGTAGAAGCGTCTCCGGTAGCGCTGTTAGCGCCTGCGTCCAAAGCGCCTGCTCCGTCAATGGAACTTCCGGCAACAGCTGGGCTCGGGCTCGCCGCAGCTGACTGCGGCTGCGGCGCCTTAGGCTGCGGTGCTGTCGGTGCCTGAGCCGCCGTTGGAGTCGACGGGGCCGAAGCGACCGGAGCCGCTGCCGGCGCGGCCGAGGCGGCTTGCGGCGTTCCCGTTGTCCCGACGCCAGCGCTAGTTGCGCTCGGGCTTGAGGGCGTTGAACCAGCTGCAACCGGCGTTGCCGCGCCCCCTGCACTTGCCGAGACTGCCTCGCTGTTCGAGGTGCCCGCCGCTGCGACGCCACCGTCGGACGACGCTCCTGAGCTTCCTTCACTTGCCGCGGGAGTCGAGCCAACATCAGAGGTAGCCGACGATGTATCTCCCGCCGGTGCGGTCTGCGCCCCGGCAGTCGCGCCTGCTGCGGGGGACGCTGGCGCCGGAGCGGGCACACCGGCCACGGACCCGCCGCGGCTCGCCTCGATGCTCGACGCAATCTTGCCGCCCGCTGACTGACCCACCTTGTCTGCGAAAGCCGAACGCGCTGACTGAGCGGTGCCGCTGGCAGCCCCGCCCGCGAGGCCAGCCCCATGACTCGCAACCTCGCCAATCGCGTGACCCAGCGCACCAATACCTGACTTCCCGTGATCGCCGGCAGAAGCCAAACCAGCATTCAAGGCTTGATGCAAACCGGAGGCTCCAGCAGCACCCTGGCCGACTCCACCCGCCGCAGCCGCGCCCGTCGCCGCAGCCGCCGCACCGGCGCCAACCGCCGCGCCCGCAACGGTCGCTGCAGCACCAGCCAGCCCACCGGCGGTGAGGTTTGGACTGCCCGACATCATTGCCGCCGAAAGCTGCGGAATATTGATTGCCAGGTATGTGTAGACGAAGGAGACACCAAGGATCACCATGCAACTCTTGATGAGTTCGTTCGGATCGATCAACTGCCCGGAAAACAGCGTCTGGCCACCGCCAACAATCGCATATAGCAGCATCAGCTTGATGCCCGTTCCAACCGCAAACTGGAGATACTTCGTCGCAAAGTCAGTCGTCCAGCGCGATCCGCCGAATCCAAGCAAGATCACGCCCAATCCGATGGCTATGTAGCTTTCCACGAGCGTGACGAGCAACTGTGCGGCAACCCACAGGAATGCCAGGAAGATGAGCAGAGCCATGAAAGTGACGGGGAACACGACCACGATCTTCTCAGTGACGCCGAGTCCCTTGAGCGTCTGAAATGCGCCCATCGCAAGGTCCAGCCCCTTGTTCACGATGCCGTCAGGCGTCAGATCGCCCACCCCCGCTGCCGCCTTTCCGATCGTAATGAACGATTGAATGATGGCTGGAATCCAGCTGTCGGACATCTTCAACAGAGCAAAGAAGAATCCGACCGTAAATATCTTCCGAACTAGGGACGAAAGAACCTCAGCAAAGTCGTTTTTCTCCAATACATATATTACTGCCGTCCACCCGAAATCGATCAGCACGAGCTTCCAGAATAAGCCTTGAGCGAAGCCCTTGACTACGGAATACCAGCTATTCTGGAAGCCTCTGAACTTGGCATCGATCGAATCAAGTTGCAGAAGGGAGGTGTCCGCCGACGCTTTCAATGAGACGGCGGCGTACAGGAGGAAGATGCAAAGCACGCCCCAACGCAATTGCTTTCGAAAGTTCGGTTGCTCCAGCACCCCTCGGATGAGGGAGACTTGCAGCGAGTCCAGATACCGTAGCAGCCAGAGGGCAGACGAGCGAATAGAAGGTTGCATTGGGATGTGCCGGCGCTAGGCGCCACTAGTCCGATTTACGTTTGACAGAATTGCTCGAAATGCCGCCGAAGGCCTTGTCGACACCGGTGTCACCCGACGACTTCTGCGATGCAGAGTCGTTTGCCGATACCGGAACCGGCTTATCGACCGTCTGTTGACCACAAGCCGCGCATACAACTGCGGCGAACAACACTGCGATGAAGAGCTTCGATTGCATTTCTTACCTTTGTTGGTTACTGGCCCCTTACCGACTTCGACGCAACCCCGCCGAATGCCCGCTCAAGGCCATACTGTTGTACGTCTTTCTCGCTCTGTTGTGCCGCGGCAAACTCGTTCTGGCTCTGAACCTGCGCCATCTGAAGTTGCCGGAGCTTTTGGAGCTGACCGACAAGCTGCAGGCTGATCGCAGAGCCGGCCTGCACTGCTTGCATCTGGCCTTCCGCCGTTCGGGACTTGTAAGCGAGTTCGTTAATCATACTCTCCTCACTCCCGAAGGCTTCTTGGTGCGTCGTCACAAGCTTGATTGCATTCTTCGCCGCGCTCAGGTTCGTATCCGACCAGTTTTTATATGCATTTGCAAAATTCACAGAGGCCCCGTAGCCGGGATGATTGCCTTTGAACTGCTGATTCATCTGAGCAAGGCTGTACGCGGCTTGCTGGCCGTTCACATAAACCTGGCGCAGATCTCTAAATGCTTTTTGCATATCCTGATCCTGAAACAGCTGTTGCGCCGCCTGGTCGAGCAAGCTGCTCGGCGTCATCTGCTTGAGGTTCGTCAGCATGGTTTGATACTGATTCATCGCTGTCACAGTCTGCCGTGCATTCTCTGAATAGGTCATCAGCAGCTGGATATTGTTGAGGATCTGCGTGGGCTCGGTAGCGCCGATTACCGCGCCGGCTCGTGCCTGGAGCGCAAGGGTGCTAACCAGCAACATCGCGAGAATACGGACCACAGACTTCAGCTTCATTATTAGTTTCCTCCAACCGGTTCGCAAATCGTAGATAAGTCAGGTGTGATGTACCGCACAAAGCTGTACTTGCTCAGCTTCCTCATATCCTCCTGAATCAAGGACCTCTTGAAATGGTCCTCATTCACTGGAGGGATTGTGCGGTCCGGCCATTCTGCCTTTGCCTTGGCAACGGAAAGCACGGCTTGGCGAACCATATTCTCCGAGGCGACGGACAACGCTCCATAGCCGACGTACAGGCTCCAGTTCAGCCAACCAGGAACATTGGAGAGGGGGATCTGCAAAGTCTGCGAAACAAGGCCATCCCTCCGAATAACAGCAGGAGGAAAGGCGACGCCTGTAAAGGGCTCCCAGCCATACTGGCCGAGAAATGCAGCTTGCGTCTGTTGAGGGTCATGTGTACCGACATAGATCAGGCCTGGTCGGCCCACGTCCTCAGCGTTAATCGCAAGTGCCACGTTCAAGACTGGAGTGCGCCCATTGCATGTCACCCCTCGTTGCGTCACCGAAACGGACGAAGGGCCAGGCGTGAATGGCGCTGCCAAACCATGATGGGCGACCCCAACGGCCAACAGCCAGCCCACCGCACAGCGGGTGATTTTTGAGCTTCTCATTATTTGCTAGGGCAATATGCCCTTCCGAGGCCAACCAGCCTGCGGACCGCCGCGAGAACCCCGCGCACGGCCAGCACGCCGACGAATCCAACAACGCTGCCCGCCATCGCTGCCAACAGGCCTACGACGGGAGCACCAAGAGCCAGAACCAAAAGCACAAGAGCAGTCATCGTGAATCTCCCTTTTTTGCCTTCGTGCTTTTATTATAGCATTCCTATGTGATATTACAATATCACTTTCATGTCGCCAAGCTGCGGCGGCTGCGCAAGAGGGATGCCCATTCGGCCAAGCCGTCGCCCCATTCTTTGGCTGTAGCACAGTGCATGAGCCAGTCAGCCCCAAAATTGTCTGTGCCGGAAGCGAGGATGCGTCGCGCCTGCGCAATGTCTTCCACGCCACTGCAACCCACGAACGCGAGCGCCACGGGGCCTAGCCCCAGCCTGAACCTGCGCCGGCCGAGCGGCGACGCGTAGTAGTAGTCTCGCTTCTTCTCGCCGCGGCCGATGAGGTCAATCTGCTGCTCGTTGAGACCAATCCGCTCATACTCTTCGCGCACGCTTGCCGTCCGCAACGCTTCGACATTGGAAAGGAAGAACTTGGTCGGGCAGCTTTCGTACAGGACGTCCCGGATCTTGCTTTTTCCAACGTCAGAAAGCGATTGTGTCGCAAAGCCGACAGCGCAGTTGCGCTTCCGCATCACCTTCAACCACTCCTTGATCTTGCTGCTAAAGATCTCGTTGTCGAACATCAACCAGGCTTCGTCAAGCACAAGCAAGGTAGGCGATCCGTCAAGCAACGTCTCGATTTTGCGGAAGAGATACAGCAACACAGGGACTACATACTGCGGCCCCTTGCTCATGAGGTGCTCCATCTCGAACACAATGAAGTGGCTATCCGAGAGCGTGTCGTCTTCCCCATCCAGCATTTGGTTGTTGCCGGCAAGGGTGTACGTCCGCAATGCTTCCTGCAGCTGGGTATCTTGCACCTGCGATACGAAATGCGTCATGGTGCGCAAATCCGGATCGCCATCCGCCAATGACTGGAGAGCGTCAGCAACGAGATTCCGATGCCTTGCCGTGACATCGACCTTTGCAAGCACTAGGCAGGTCTCGATCCAATCGAGAGCCCACAGCCGCCACGATGGTTGGTCCACATGCCGCAATGGGCAGAGAGCGTCTGCATATGGCTTGCCTTTGACGATGCTGGGGTGGTCGCCACCCAAATCATAGTAGGCCCCCTCGACACCCGCACATGCAACGAAAGATGAGTAACCCTTCTCGAACTTGATGGTGCGCGCATACTGATAGCGAAGATGCTGAAGCTCCATCAGGTCGATAAGCGTCGATTTGCCTGCGCCCGTCGGACCAAGGGCCAGGAAGTGGCCGACGTCATGGACGTGCGTGCTGATCCGGAATGGGGTACCGCCCGTGGTATCCGCGTACAGCAAGGGCGGGCTGTTGGGTGGATAGAAGGGGCACGGGTTGCGGTCAAGGCCTGGCCATGTCGCGGTGGTCGGCATGAGATGCGCGAGATTCATCGTATGGACGATTGGTCGCCGCACGTTCTCGTACCCGTGGCCCGGCAGGCTCCCGAGGTAAGCTTCCACCGCATTGATGGTCTCGAGCCGGACAGCAAAGCCGAGATTTCGGATCGTATCAACGCAGAGATTGACCGCCTCGAGAAGCGCCGGCAGATCTTCGTCCATCAAGACGATGACGCTGGTGTAGTGCCCAAACCGAACACGGCCTGACGCCGCTTCACCCATCGCGCTCTGCGCATCAATCATCATTTCAAGCGCATCCTGGTCCACCGCGCCAGACGTACTATTCGAAACGGTATCGCGAAGCCCACGGATCTTCTGCCGCCACTTCTTAAACATGCGCTCGAGCAGCGTGCGGCCTTCCTCGGGGTCCATGAAGATGAAGCGCGTATTCCACCGGTAAGCCACCGGCAGCGAGTTCAACACATCCAGGATGCCCGAGTATCCGAACGACGGAAACCCGTCGATCGCCACCACGCGAACATGCTTCTGGCCGATCTTGGGAGTGTTGCCACCAACGAAATCCTGGCTGCCGACGATCGTATCCACGGTGATGCCGACCCTCGGTCTTGCCAAGTATTGCGAGATGCCGGTGACACAATAGTGGACATAGCCAAGAAGGTCATCCACTAGGTACTTGCGACGGTCGCCCGCATTCACGCGTTCGTGACAGCGCATGCGTGTCATGGAATCGAAGACCATTCGCAGCTCTCCCTCCAATGAGTCGAGCGCAGCATTGAACTGAGCGATGAGCTTGGCCCGCGATGAGGCATTGGCGCTCTGAAGCTCTTCACTGTGTTCAAACATCATTGCTGTCGCCTTGCTTTCCGCTGCACGCGGCGGCAACCAGGTAAGAACAATGGCGTAGTGACTTTCGTGGTGGCGCCCTTCCCCGCCGTACTGTAGCCGGCGTTCCTCGTCTATCAACTCGGCGACTGGATGGACAAACGATGTCCGCGCGCTGTAGCCAACCGCATCCCCGCGGTTCGCGTCGATGTGGGCCATCCACCCCGAGCCGAAACGCGCCAGGGCATTGTTGACGCGAAGCGAGATCGCATCCAGTTCGGCGTTTGACGAGGATTCTGCGTCAGTCCCCCGGTAGAAGAACCCGCCGATGAGTTCCCCCCCCTTCCCCGAAAGTACGCCGTCCGAAACAGGTTCAGCGTACCGGAGCAAGTCCGCAAGGCCTTGTTCCGAATCACGGAACTCCTCCTGCATGCCCGGCGGCTTGCGCAGGAAAGCGTAGGCGATTAGGACGCCTTCCAGCAGAATGACCAGAATAATGAATAGAACACCCATGGTTCACCTATTTGAAATCGGGGTATCGCGGCGCCGGCGCATCAAAGCGGCCCCGTGCCGGATAGAAGCCCCGATACTTCCGCGCACGCTTCAGCACTGCCCACATCCGGGGGTCGTTCTTTGCGAGCTTCCTCAGCAAACCAATACCAACTAGCCACAGTGACGCCGCCGCAGCAATGCCATAGAGCAAGTTGAAGCGAACAGTGAGCAGGTAGGCGAAGTACAGGGACACGAAGGCGAGCAGCAATACTTGCGTGCGCTCTCCGCCGAGGAACATCAGGATACGAACGCCGGCCCGATGAATCGGAACTTTGATAAGTTCGCTGCGATGATCGCTGCTCATAGGTGCCCTCGATTAGACGCTGCAGGCGCTGGCCCCGGCGCCCATCTTGACAGCGATCCAGCCCACAAACGAAGCGCCACCGATCATGATCGCAATCGCCATGACGATGTTCACGACCTTCTTCATGATCCCAGTGAATTCCTCGCCCCACAGAAAGCCACCAGCGGCGGCAGCGAATGCAATAGAGCCTATGGCGATCGGCGTGGTGCCCCTGAACCAGTTGGCAACGCCGCAGAGCGGGCCGTCCCACGGCGCCGCGTCCGCAGCCAGGGCGGCACCTGTGTAGATGCACAGCCACGCCACGACGTTGAGTTGGAGAAACGATGGTTTCTTCGCTTTCAGCACGCGCCACGCGCTATTCATGATGTTGTGATTCATAGTATTCACCTTTTTAAAAATTAGACTACATCAGAAATGATGTACTCGTTGGTCACGCTGTCATAGCGCTCTACCTGTGCCACTTGCTCCACTACCCGCTTTCCCGACACCTCCCCTTTCTTGATGACCACCAACACGTCAACTGCCTCAGCAATGACGACCGGATTGACGACGGCAACGCCTTCCTGCACGCACTGCTCCACGCGCAACAGCCCGCTTCGTGCGTCGTTGGCGTGAATGGACGCCACGCCACCCGGATGACCTGTGTTCCACGCCTTCAGCAATGCATTTGCTTCCTTACCCCGCACCTCTCCGACAATGATGCGGTCCGGTCGCCAGCGCAATGTAGACCGCAGAAGATCAAGCATTGATATGGTGCGCGTCGTCTGCACCATGACCTTGTTCTGCGCTGCGCACTGGACCTCGGCCGTGTCCTCAATAATGACAACGCGATGCTGAGGGGTATGCTTGGCGATGGCAGCAATAATCGCGTTGAGAAGCGTCGTCTTGCCCGACGCTGTGCCACCGACGACAAGGATGTTTTTTCTCTGCTTAACCGCCTCGAGGATGGCGTTATAGAACGGCAACGATATGATGCCGTCCTTGACGTAGTCCTCCAGTGTGTACACCAGCAGTGCCTTCTTACGGATCGAGAAGCTTGGCCCTGCCGCTGCCGGAGGGATAACGCCAGAGAAGCGAGAGCCATCGAGGGGGAGATTTCCGTCGAGTAGAGGATTCTCAGCCGTTACGGTTGTATCCAGCACTGAGGCAATAGTGTTCATCAGGCTCAGCGCCCTGGCGGGCGGCATCCGATCGCCCGTGTCCAACATGCCGTGCCCAACTTTGTAAAGCCAGATTCGGCCATCAGGATTCAGCATGATCTCTTCAACGCTCTCATCCTGTAGGGCGTTCATGCAGGTAGCTCCCAGGCTGCGTCGGATAGATTCATTCAGCCGTTCAGCGGGATCATTACCATTACCAGGGCCCACCCCGGCCCGCGCCACTTCCGCAACAGTCGCAGTCATCTCAAGGTTTCCTGTGTACGATTCCCGTATTGTGCTTTTAATTTAGTAGAATGTGCAATAGCATAATATCAGAGCCTTCCGGGCAATCACAACCGCCCCGAATTTCCAACGTCAGAAACTGGACTACCAATGAAAGCAAAGCAACTCGTGGCTGCACTCGGCTTCGTTCTCGCAAGCACTGCACATGCAACCTTCTACGTCGATGAGGACGCACCGCAGCAGACGGCGACGAACCCGAGTGCGATGTCAACAACGGCGAGCTTCGAAGTCGGCTATAGTATTCGTCGCTCCGTCTTGGGTCCCTCCTCGCGCCGCACACTGACAGACAGGCTGGAAGACGCCATCGACGCCGATCAGATAGTCGTCACGGGCTACGGGGATGCGGCGGGAAGCAGTACGCTCGCCCGGCAACGCGCCACGTCCGTGAAGCAGTGGCTGACCGAGAATGGAGTCGCCGCAGGCAAGATCGTTATCGAGGAAGATACTTCCGCACGAGAACCAGGTGGAAGTAAGCGCGACGCCAGCAAGGCAACCATCGCACTACGCACAGCGACGCGCCTGCCTGCACCGAAGGCTGAGCTGAAGACGGCCCCGCTGTATCGTCCCGAGGCGGTTGCTGCTGTGCCATCGCCTGCGGCTCGTGCTACATCGGCGGCCACCGCCGTTGATGCGATAACGCTTCAGACGATGACAAAGGTTGTCTCTATGGCCCAAAGCAACCTTCTCCGCCCAGAGGACGCCTACCGCCTGCTTGCTGAACTCCTGCAACCTAAAGGGCCGCAGAATGCAGGCACGCTCTCCGTCGCAGCACCGGCGCTGATACAACCTGCCCCTCTCATCGTTCCTGTCGTCGAGCAACCTCGCACTTGGGTACTACAGAAGGGCAAGACCCTCAAAGAGAATCTCGATGCATGGGCTGCGACGGCAGGCTGGTCCGCCCCCACCTGGCTCGCGTCCAACCCCTACCGCATTACGGAGGATCACCCCATGACAGGGACATTCGTGGAGGTGTTGGGTCAGCTTGCGAATCTGGTACCTACCGTGGACCTGCGGGTAAGGAAGAGCGCCCAGTCCATCCAGGTGGTCGACGCAAAGCGGTAACGGTATGCTGGGATACGTAATCGCCGCGGGCGCAAGCGCCATTGCGTTAGCTGTCACTCTGCAGACCGGCGACTATCTCCGCCAGTCGGCCACTGCGGGCGAAACAAATGCGCTGGCCGGAAATATGCTCAACTACTCCAAGCGCGTATCCGACTACGCAGTGACGAACCCCACGACCAATGGGGTCGTGCCCGACGCGTCTCTGGCGCTGCCCGCTTGGTTCGTGAAATCTCCTGGCATTGCCAACTACGTGGATGCTGGGGTGCCATACGTCTACTATCCACAGGGGCGGCCAGGTCTGGCGACCGCAATCGTGCGCATTAGCAAGTCGACTGTCCATGCCGGCACAAAGAGTGGTGCCGCAATCACCCTACCCCAAGGATCTGGACCTTTCACCCTTGCCAAGCCCCTCCCCTCAGCCGTACCAGACGGCGCCACAGTCATCGTGCCGTAAGCCCAAAATCGAGCCCGCATCAGTCGGGCTCGACTTCTATCGAGCCCTCGGTCAACGCTCCGGGGGAACCAGACCGAACTTAATGCTCAACGCATTCCGCTACTTCGGCACGAGTATCCTTAGCGTCGGCTAGAGGGAAGCTCATCTTTGGTGGTTTGAGCGCTCCATCGTCATGCCAAGTCCGTTTGACAATAGCCGGGTTACCGGCAACTAAAGCAAATGCTGGGACATCTCGCGTGACCACGGCACCCGCGCCCACTACGGCATGATCGCCGATCGTCACACCAGGGCAAATCAAAGCGCCGGCGCCAATCCACGCATGATTCCCAACCACAATGGGCCGGCTGAAAGACTGCGGATTGCTGCGCCTGAGATAGGGCTGGACATGATGTGTATCTGTGCAGAATTTGACGCCGGGACCGACAAGCACGTGATCGCCGATTCGAACGTCTGCGCCATTGAGAACAACACATCCTATGTTCATGAAGCTGCGGTGGCCCAATTGAAAGTTGCCTTCCCGACCAGCATAGAATGGACGAGCTATTGTGGACTTCGCATGCACGCCGGGGAAAGCCCTGCGCAAGATGCGGTGACGATGACTGCGCGAGAGCAAAGCTGAATTGAAGAACTGGCATGCGCTATCTACGGAGATGCGCTTGCGGAGGAGATAGGCGATATACAGTAGAAACGACATATTGGGCCACTGCGGAGGCGTGACGATCTATCGAACGATCAAGAGGCCGCGACTTTACCTCACCAGCGGGGCCGCGCGCTCTCCTTGACAACGTTAACGGACGTCGGTGTGTTGTTTTTTACCCCACCTTAGTAGGTGCAGCTCGCAAACGCCTGGAAGCAGGAATTCGTTCCTGATCCGTTCAGCACCCACTGATTACCTGCGGCATCAGGGTAAGAGGCATCCGGAGCATGGCTGAAGCTACTTCCGTTGAACCACGTCAACACATAGCCGCCTGATACTAGGCGTGAGCCAGCCGGGCAAACTGCGCTCGTAGGTGCCCAACTACACGTCGCCCCCCCGTCAACCCGGAACGGGGTAATACTGCCGCCCGATCGTTTCCAAACACCAGATTGGCAAAAAAGTGGCATCCCGTTTCCGTCGCGCCCTTGCAGCCCGTTCGGGCTACAGCCCCCCCCTTCCGGCGCCCACCCATCGATCTGCAGATACTCGCCAGTACGCAATCGCCCCGCCGAGTTCATCCAGCCCCATGCGGAAATATATGCTGAGTTCACATTGCCATCGGCTTGAAGTGTGCCCGACGTCCAGATGTTCTTGCCGTTATAGGCGCGAATCCAGCTGGGGTCGCTCATATACCAGCCACCGCCCCACTTCTCCCAATACAAGCCCGCGTCATTTCGCGCTCGAAACCACCCGTTCACATAGCTTTCGTTGGTCTGGGTCGTGTTCGCGTAGATGTCCTTGGCCGACTTGATATCCGCCGCATTGCCGTTCACATCCTGGACATAGAACCCCCCTCCCACCTGTGAGCGCACCGCCGTATTTTGTGCGTCACCATAAAAGAACGTGTTTCCAACTCGCACCGAGTTGCCGGCCGGCAGGGCAACCGATTGCGCAGTAACCGCCCCCGCGTTGTCGATCCTGTTCCCGTTCATGTCAATGGCGGTCTCCATCCGGTTGTACTCCGGGCGACCTGCAACTGCCTGCCGATGCAGGTACGCCCCCGAGTCGACCGCCATGCCATCCTGAAAGAACACTGCCAATGCCAATTTGCCAGCACCGGGCGACCCGCCGTAGCTCGCCATAGGGTACGACCATCCCCCGAATGATCCTGTAGCAGTGTTGGGACTGAGCGCGCTGATATACCCTCCTTGTCCACCGACAAGCTGGCCGATCTGACGGAGGCTCTTGTCACTGATGGCCTCACCGCCAGTTGTCACAATCAAGGTCTCCAGCCGGTTGCCAGCGACCTTGTTCACGCGAATCGAGTATGACTGCTGGTATGCGTTCGTCGGCACGAATCCCGTAGGCAAGTAGGAGGCAATAGCCGAGACGTCATAAGCAACATATGGATTCGCCGCCGCCTGGATCGCTGTCAGGTTGTCACCCATCCATTTCTGCGTTGCGTCGACAACCGTTTGCGCGTTACTGGCAGCAGATGAGTTCACCTTGCGATCCGCATCCTCATTCAGCCAATAGCTCAAGAAGCTCATACTCGAGATCAAGACCAGTACTCCGATCACCACCTCGAATGAAATGAACCCCCCGCTCCTCCGATTTCTCATACCTTCACTCCTTGCGCTTGCATCGCCTGCTGCATTTCGAATGCGACCTTGTTTGCCTGGTCAACCACATCCTGATCCAGCATCGCGAACTTGCCATCGCGGATCTTCGCGGTGACAGCGTGGATACCTCGGACACGTAGCACCTTGGTCTCTAAGCGTGTAGCGCTCCTCTGGTCCTGCGACCGGCGGCGGATTGTTTGCCAAACCACCGCCGCCAGGCCGTCTGCAATCAAATTGGCGGCCCGCGGAGACTCCCCCGAGCACAGTGAGTGGAAGCGCTGCACCGCGTTTCCCGGAGAGTCAGCATGGATGGTAGACAGCACCGTATGGCCGTTGATACTTGCTCTCGCGACCTCCAGTGCTGTCTTCTCATCGCGGATCTCCCCAACAAGAAACAAGCCCGCACCACTTCGCAGCGCCTTCTTGAGGAACGCCTGATATCCGCCACGCTTCTCGGTTGCCCACATCTGTATGCAGCGGCCTCTTCCTCGTTCCCCGTGGAGTGGGGTTTCGCAGGGGTCCTCGATTGCCACCCCCATTCCCCCGTACCGGGCAAGTCTTTCTGCAAAAAGGGTGGAAGCCGTTGAAGTCTTCCCCGTCGCCATCTCACCTGCTATCAGGATCAGCCCGCGCAGATCCTCTGAAAGCAGAAACTCCAGAATGCTTGGGGCCAGGGGCAACGATGTCGCAGGGCGAATGCTCGCTGACGAGCGACGCAGTACGAACGTAACTTCCTCGGTCAGATCCTCCATGACCGTAACGCGAAACATGGTGCCCTCTACATTCAACGAGAACTCCTCTTCCCCGTATCGCCCGTACTTTTCCGCGCATTCGTTGCGAAGCTGCTGCACATCGGCAAGCAAGGGCGCAGGCACGGCGCTGCGCCCCGGTTTGCCGTTGATACCAGTGACCTCGGAAAACCCCTTCCCGATGTACAGATCGACGAACTCGATCTTATGAATGCGCATGCTGCCCCTGACTCGTCAGGTCGCGATCGCGAAGGTGATAGTGACGTTACCGGCCGCGCAGGCAGTTCCGGCAGTCTGTGAGGTCACTTCACCCGCGGTTGCCGAACCGCTGCCGATCTTCGTCGTTGCAAAGAGACCGCTCTTTGATAGCTTCGTAGCAGCCTTCACGCAGAGGGCAGTGCTCATCCCGCTGGAAGAGATGCTGAAGCCCGGCCCAGTGCTCGTCACGCCGTAGACCCCCCCTACAGAGTTCTGCAGGACACCACCTACCACAGCAATGTTCTTCGGCACGCCACCGATCGCGATAAGAGTTGCGGTCAGATCGCTACCACTGGTGCCATACCCAGACGAGGACTTCAGCGCCTTCGTGGACGTTACCATTGCCTGGATATTGCTAATCTCCTCGTTGGCTTCGGAGTTACCCGTCAGCATGTCCATCTTCGACGCGCCCAGGGCCATCAACCCGATGACAATGATAAGAACCACGATAGCTTCGACCGAGAGGAATCCGCGTTGCGCTTCCTTGCCGGCCACCAATTTCTGACGTTGGAAAAAACTGTACTTCATCGCTACCTCCACTATGGATGACTTAACAATAATAAAAGCCAATACTACTACAAAAAAACTATCGATCGATGACGGAGATCGACGCATCTTCCATCCCGCTCGCGCCGGCCAGCACCAGTAGAATCAGCGCGCCGTTCAGAATGATCCCGCAAGCGAGCATGACCTTTGCCATGCGCTGAAGCTTCGTGATGCTTTCATCGAGCCATTCCTTGCCGAACTGCTCGATGTTTTCTTCCGCCCCCTTCTGCGACGTAATGGCCCGAAGAAAATAAACCGCGCGCCGGTCCGGGAAGTCATAGCCTGCGTCCGCCAAGGCATCGCCCAGGGTCTTGCCGTTATTGACGCCAAAGAGCGCCGCTTCCAGCCTCTCGCGCAACCATGGGTTAGCCTTGTCGGCGGCATCGCTCAGGATCTTGGAAAGCTTTACGCCGGCGCTCATCTGCACGCCCACGTTCAAGAAGAACGTGCTTCCGTACATCATCCGATAAAAAGACCATGGCGGAAGCTTATCTAAGTAGTACCGGATGTTCCCTCGAAGAACTGGAAGGGAAAGAACGATCGCAACGACGATTGCTGCACCTACGCTGAGACTGACGACGCCATAACTAGACACGAAATGCGCGAGTTCCTTTAGCACATAGGCCGGCCCCTCGATTGTTTCCGCCGTCCTTCCGCGCAGCAACTTTGGCACCAGCTCAACGGATACCTTGTTGAGTATGTAGCCGCACTGAAGCAACAGGATCGACGGATAGAGCGTCGCGCTCATCACTGCCTTTGTCGCAAGGCCCTTCGACTGAATAATGCGGATCAGCCGATCGAATGCGCCGATCATGTCGCCAGACGTGTTCCCTGCATCCAACAACGAGCACTCATCGTCAGGGAGCCATCGACGCATGGCGTCGCCCAAAGTCTTCCCGGTATTCACCTGCAGAAGACAATCGCTCGCAACCATCGCGACGATGTTCCGTCGCTTCGTGCCGTCCTCGCTATAGGCGCGATAGATCTCCGACAGAGCGACGGGCATCTGCACATTGCCATTGAGCATCAGCTTCAGTGTGCGAAAGAAGTCAGTCTTATCCTTCTCTCGAAATTGGCCGCGCAGCCACCAGGTACTGAACTGATACCAAGCCTCACGCGGGCTCGCCAGAAACTCCAGAGTGTTTGCAAGTACGCTCATGGTTTAACCAAGGGTGATTTCGTCATAGTCCAAGGTACAGACTTGTTGCTCGGCAAATAGCGGATCAACGTCGCCCGCATTCACCTTGCGGATCAGGTGCATGCATTTGGAGATGCCATTCATCTCTCGGACCCATGCGGCACGGGCCGCAGAACTGCCGCCGTCCCGGTAGATATTCATGAGCCTCTGTGTGGGCGCAACTGCCTCAGCGACCACGCGGCGCCCTTTATACCCCCTTCCGCCGCAAACCTTGCATCCCGGATTGCGCCCCCTGACATACACGGTGTCGGGGTTGCACAGGCGCTCCACACGCTCCTGCAGATCCGGCGCTAGGGTATGGCGCGCCAACTTGTATTGACGGCGGCAGCCAGGACAATTGATGGGAACGAGGGATTGGTTGATGAGGCCAGTTACGATTGAAGCGTCCGTTACGAGCGCAGGGCTCGCGCCGAGGTCAATGAGGCGGTCAAGGGTCTGCCAAGCATGGTTGGCATGGTTCGTCGTCCACACACCGTGGCCGGTCATGGCCGCGCGAAATGCAGCGACAGCAGAATCCAGATCCCGGACCTCACCAATCACAATCGCGTCCGGGTCCAGGCGCAGAAGTTCAGCAATCGCATTAGCCCAGGCGCGGGCAACCGACGCAGGATCGTCCGAGTCGCACATCAAAGGGGTCTGAACAGCACCGTCCATCCTATACTCGGGGGGATGCTCGACGGTAAGGATGTTGATCCTGTGGCCCGTGTACTCCAGCAGCATCTGCACTAGGACCTCGAGCGTGGTGGACTTGCCCGCGCCCGTCGGGCCGCTGAAGATATTCACGCCGAATGGATTGCGCGTCATCCGCGTAATGATATCGACCTGCTCCGATAAATACCCCAGATCGGAAAGCGTACGCTTGGTCCCCTTCTTTAGCAGGCGCAGTACAACCAGGTTTCCGTCATCTGTCGGCCTCGTGCCGATACGCGCGCCCGTGAGCCCTAGTTCGCGCAGGTACTCAGACTTCAGGCGACCGTTCTGCGAACGATTCTCGTAGTATTGCTCTTCCGCGACGTCACACATGGAGCCGTACATGGCCCGGCAAATGGCGCGACCATCCTGTCGATTGAATTCGCGCACCGGCTCGAAGAAGCCGTCCACTCGAGCAAAAACCAGCGTCCGCGCTTCCTCGTTGCGGAAATGGATGTCGCTCGCATCTCGCTGGTTGGACTCCACGATGATGGACATCACCTGTTCCTGCCGATGGGTCAGATCCTCCCTATCGACGGATACCCCGCGTGCGTAGAGCGCCTGCACTTGCTCGACACTGGCCACCGACTTCGTGAATTTCACGCCGTTGCGACGAAGCAGTTCCATGTAGGCCAGCACCGCAGGATCGGTGGAATACGACCCTACGACCCAGAGAACATGGTCTTCGGTTAGGCACACCTTGTCGCGATGATCTTCGGACACGCTGAGCTTTCCAGAGGCGGAAAGCACAGCGGGTAGCAAGGCTCCGTTGCCAATGTCGTTGGCGCCCATGGCCGTGCCTCAGCGAGTGAGAGAGGGGACATAAGGGGCGGGAAAGCCCGGCGATGCGCCCTGCCCGGCTTGCTGCCCGTTCTTCGGCGGACTTTGCGGAACGATGGAAGACATTCCAACCGTGTAGCGGTCTCGGCCCCGTGCAATATCCACAGTCCTGGCCTTGATATCGATCTTCTCGACGCGATACCCCCCAGGGAGCTTGGTGCCCTCGCGCGCCTCCACTTTGACGTTCCCCGCGAAGATCAACTCGGCGGTGGCGGGCTCATCGTTGATCTTGTCGATCCTGCGCACATTCGGAAGCGCGCCACTATCGCCCATGCCACCAGCCATGGATGCAAGGTTTTGCCGAGCTTCTTCCAGCTTGGCCTGTGCTTTCACCAAGAGCATCTGCCCATGGACTTCCCCGAGCTGATCCTCGGATGGAACGTTCGCGGCATAGGCCGTGGTGATACCGAGCGCGCACATGATGCCGACTGTCCAATTAAAGATTCGCATACAGATCCCCCTTTACGATCCATTCGATGCTTGCTTCGGTCTGATTGACCACGGCTTTGATACTGGTGATGCGCAATCCGGGCACATCTCTAAGATTATCGATGTGTCTCAATGGCTGAAGTCCCGTCTTGAACTCGAAGGTAAATTCGCGCCATGTGGGTGCGGGTGGTGGAGCCACCGGCTCCGTGACTTGGCCTGGAAGAGGCTGGGGAACACTTGGCACCTTTACCTCCCTCGCCGTCATGCTGAAATCCTTTGCGACCGTGTCACCCCAGCGCTGCACTTCAGAGGCGATACGCAAGCGCGCCTCGGTGGCGTCCATCAACGACTCATCGCCCGCTGGCGGAACACTCAGATCACGAATGACCGTGGCCTTCGTTGGAACATCCTCGATGCCGACTCTCGCGCCATCAACCGCGGCGAGGCGTTGAAACTCGGAAACAGTCAAGCCCTCATCGAATCGCTCATACGTCACAGTCCTTTCCTTCCCACTGCACTCGGACGAAGTTTCGATCCAGCCGACAATGCTGAGCGGCGTATGCTTTCGGCTCATCTCCTGGCATGCCGCAGCGAACGCTGCCGGCGACGGCATATGCGCCCATGGGTGCTCGAGAGCCTGCGCAGGCTGGCTCTTCTTGGCCTGCTCTTCGAGCAGCTTCAAGGCACGCTCCCGAAGTTCCGCCTGTCTCTTCAACTCTTGCAATCTCAACTGTTCGCGATGCTCGCTCCACTTTCCATAACCGTAGACGCCGGCACCGACAAGAAGGAGGAGTATCGCCATAACCCCCATTTCCTTCCGGGTCATGCCAAACGTCAGCTGCTTGAGCTTGTGTTCGGGCCGCAAACGCTTCGCGTTGAGCACTTCTGCAAGATCACACTCCTTCAACGCCAGGTTGAAGGAACGCGGCGCATACACGTTATCTCCGAAGTCGAGCAGCGCAACACCGTGCTCCATCACGGACTTCGCCTCATCAAAGCCGGTCACGGTTCGGTCGTAGCCGGGCACAATCGTGCCGTCATGGACAGCAACGATCGCGTACCGGTCTTCCCCCACCTCGAAGACGCCAATCCACTTGTCACCAAGCACGCCTGCGAGCGCCGACGCAAGGCTGTACATTCCCTTCAGCGCACCGCGGTTCTTGCTGACAAATCCCGCTTGGATGCGCGTTGTACTGCGGCGGATAGCAACGATGTCCCAATCATGCTTCTTCCCCAGTTCGCGGGCTTCCGCCATGTAGGCGCGCGCGCGGGAGAGCGGCGACCAAAATAGTCCCGTGACGAATTTCCGACCGTTGATCGAGATGATCGCCGTCTCCCCTCCAGCTGCCGGCGACGGGTCAACCACGGCCTTTGATAGCGGAAGGCTTGGCCGCTTGCGTGCAAGCCTTGGCAGTCTCATTGCAGCACCATGGGCGTAATGAGCACGATCAGCTTGGTGCGGCGTTTGGTCGCGTTGATGCCGCCACCCAGAAGCCAGTTCTTCGGGGTGAGAGTCCCTGACTGAGTTGCATTGGTATCTTCATCATCAAAGCCCGACAACATTAGCGTCTCCCCTGGATTCAGGCGAACCTTTTGCGACATGTTGATCGGCAGATTCAGTTCCGGGACCTCCGCAAATGCATCGCCCTTGCTGACGGTGCGGATGTTAAGCAGCGAGGAAAGGTTGATGCTGAACTGCACCAGCATCCTGTTGTCCTCCAGCACATAGGGCGTCAGCGACATGTTCAAACCGGTTGTCACCATGCCAGTCTGCAGCGTAGTGGTAGAGCCCACCTGAGCAGTGTTCGTCGTGGTAGCGCCAGGTACAAAGCCGGTTTGGCGAGCCGTCTGAACGGAAACCGTTTGTAGATTGAGGGTGGTCGCGGACGGCGCACGCTTCAAACCAACGTTGCCTTGTTCTGACAGCGCTTTGACAATGGCGTCGGTCCCGGACCATGGGCTACCCGAGTTCTTCAGGATGGAGAATGTCCCGGTCACAGCATTTGCCGGTGCCGTGAAGCTGCTAGCAAGCGCGAAGCCGTACTTTTGGCTTAGCGATTGATAGAGCGCACTGAAGCTCAGACCGAGTGCATCTGTGTCGTTGATCTCCACTGAAACCAGATCGACATTGAAGACAACCTGCTTCTCCAGCTGCGCATTCAGCGGCGTCAGATATCTGTCCATCCGCGCGAGCACGTCCTCGTTGTCAGTGACAGTGATCGTGCCAGTTGACGGCGAACCCACCACCACGCCCTTTGCAGACCTCATTCCGGTGACGGTGGCGATGATGTCGCGCCACAGCTCCATCTTGAGGGTAACGGTCGTGGTCTGTTGGGAGCCAGTAGCGCCGCCAATGCCGCCGGAGGCTGAGCCACCAGCTCCTCCGCCTGTGGAGCCAGCACCCGACGAAGTTGTGCCGCTCACCATCGTAGTCCCGCTCACCACGTCGGCCTTGAATGCAGTGTCCGAATTGAAGGCATGCACGTGGAAGACGCGCGTGTCCACGTTGTAGATCTTCACCTTACCGTCTTCTTCCTTCCAGGAGACACCCCAGCGCGAAGTAGCGGTATCCAGAAGCCCAGGCAGTTCGCCCGAATAGTTCAGATCGATCATGCCGACCTGGCCTGCAACTGTCGTTGCTTGCTGAGCACCAATGACCGGTGGTGCCATCGACGCTGGTGCTCCACCCTGAATAGCGGGCACGACCGCTCCGGTGTCAGCGGCTAGTGGATTCTGGACGGCCGCGATTGCATCGGGTGTCACACGAACATTGACCTTGCATTTGCGGGTGATCGTCTGTGCAAACTCAAGCATGCTGATCGGCGCCACCGTCTCGATCGAAATCCGGCAACGAAGCAATGGGGAGTTTGCCGGAACTGCTGTCTTCTGTAGAACCGGCTCAAGACTTATGAACTGTTCCTGCAGGTAGCGCACGGTTTCGCGCTTCCGAAGAGTCGCCCCAGTCTTCACGGCATCCATTTTTGCCTGTGCTTCCGCCTCTTGCTGCCGGAGTTGCCGCGTGATCGCGGAATGATTGTCTAGTGTCGTACACCCAGCAATAAACATTGCATTGAATGCCAGGAATGCTAGTTGACGCATGTCAGTTCTCCCCTGCGGAAACGTAAATGACCCGCTGTGTTGTCTGGATATCGACATAGAGGGGGATGCGGGCCTTTTCATATCGCCTAATCCAATCGGCCGCCGCCTTATCGAAGCTGCCCTCAAACGTGACGGGCGCTTCGATCTTGTAGTCAACCGTGTCAGTGCCCTTCTTGGCATCCCAGATAAGAACCCATTTCGCGCGTTGAGCCCACTGCTGCAAGGAGGCATGCACCGTGCTCCCTTGTTCTCCCCGCCAGATCTCCACTGGAACCACAACCGGCTTAACCGGTGTGTCAGGTACTACAACCGCTGGCTTGATCCCCTCATCTTCCACCACCAAGCCGGCGGTTGCGGAAAGCGGAACAAGGGCCAGAGCGACTAGTGCATGCTTCATAGGTGCCCTCACAAGGTTTGGCTTCAAAGTGTTATGTCTATAGAATGATATTAAAATATCATAGAGAGTGGAAAAATTCCAGCCACGTCCGCTCTTCTTCGGTCTCTTTCCAACGTTGGAAATTTGGGACGCGATCGACGCGTCTAGCTTGGATTGCAGTATGGGCACGCTGGTCATCCTCTCGCATGTATTGCGTTCACGAACCCGGTCCGGTACCGCCACATGCCGAAAACCGCTAGCGACTTAAGCTGCCTGCGGCACCTGCTTGCCGATAGTCGCACGGAGCCAGGTCGTGAATGCCGTGCGCTCCAGAACATCCTTGAACGTGGCAGTTTCTTCCACGTAGGTCTTTGCGCTGCCGCCCTCCGCAATAAACGCTGAGGCCAGTTCACGTTTCTCCTCAATCGAAAGGGATCGGATTGCACCCGAAATTGCTTGGGCTCGCTTTTCCTTGATTTGCACCTCCGCCGCGGCCTTCGCGTCTGATTGACTGTGAGCCTCATACTGGCGATTTGCCGAAAGCTCCGAGGCCTCAGGCAGCGCCAGGCTATTACCATTCTCGAAAACGGTTCGGGCGTATCCACCAGGATTGCCCTTGATCTGCTTACGGCGCGCCTTGTCCTCGACGTACTCTGCAGTCTGCTTCGCACGTTCTGGCTCTTGCTGAATCCAGCTGATCGCCAAGCGATCGCCAATACCCAACTTGACCAAGCGCTTGAATGTCTCCGATTCACGGATCTGAGCCTGTTCGTCCTCGCCGCCGTTGTCGTACATGGAGCGCTGAGGGTTCTCTTTCACGAGAAACCTGATCTGAGTGACCTTCCGCCCTTCTTTCCCGTACTCTGGTGTGACGAGGATATTCGAGACCGTGTTGACTTCCTTGACGGACTTCTTGATCACCTCGCTCGAAAAGTGCTTGAACTCGTCATAGGTACTGGCCTCCGCGCCCAGCAGTCGTCGCCAGGTCGCGACCGAAATCCACCCAGTGGAGCCTGTCCGCTTGAAGCGTAGACAGTTCTCGTAAAGGGCCAACGCATAGCCGCCGCTGAACTGCTTCTGGACGTTGATGTTGATAAGGGTATAGATCTCGGGGTTAGCCAGCTTCTTAGCAAGCCAATCGCTGTACTCGTATGAGCAGACGCCGCTGCGAATGCCGGCGTAGCCAATGAGCGGCGATGCATTCCAATCTGACTCGCCATCTTGCAGTAGGTCGAATGACACTGGCGTCGACATCACGTTCAGCAATGCCTTCTTTAGCGCGTCAGTGTTCTTACTGTCGAAGCCAAGCATCGTGCTCAGAATCCCGACTGGGATTCGATGCGTCTTCTTCGTCAGGAGATCATCGTAGGCGTTGAGCAACAACACATTCACGATTTTTCGTTCTAGAAGGGACAACTCTCCGCTAACGTGAATAGTTGCGACATGCTTCTTTAGCTCGCTTGCTGTCTGCAGCTGGTTAGATTTCATTTTGAGCCTTTGAAATAGTCGGGGTCATTGTAGGTGCAAAAGGTCATGCTATCAAGACATCGACCATGACCTTTAGCGATTCCCATCGGTACATCTCATGCCCGAGGGATGACGATCAGGCCAATGCCAGCAGGGCTACCACCGCGCAGGTTCATATCTCGCCGTTCGGCTTTGCCAAGGTCATGGTTTTTGGGGTTAAGGGTCTATCAAGAACCCACCACCAACGGGTTGTTGTTGTTTAAATAAACACCGTATACAGCGTATACGTCACTGAAAGCCTTGCCTGGCGGGGCTTTCAAGGAAGTTCGGTCATCCTCTATGGGGTAAGCGGTCAGGCTATGTGGGGAGATTTCTTCATTAAGGTCTGGCTCCATGGGGAAAGGTAGGGCTTTCTGGGGAAACTCATGTGTTTTTGTAGAAATAAGATATAAATCATTGATTTCAGAAGGAATTTTTCCCATTGAGGCTGTGGGTAACTCTGCACTTGGTCATGGTATGTGGGGAGGAGAGGTCATGCTGAATGGGGCACCGGAATGGGCAATGACGCAGGGAGACTGTCGCTCATCTCCTAGGATCAGATTAGAGGCAAGTGAGTGGATACTCTTGTGCTTCCCCATGTTTCATGCGGAATCGATGTTGAGAGGCCAAAAAGTCATGGCCTATGGGGGGAGGTTTGCGGACGGTGCTGCAGATCAACCGAAACGCAAAGGTCATGGTCTATGGGGCGCAATCTGCGAAGCCAGGCAGCCTTCTTGCCGTTCCTGTATAGGCAAGAAGGTGTTTAGGCCATGGTTTGTGGGGCACGTGTGTGTCTAGACCGTTCCCTCAGCTCCCCAACCTTCAACCGGACCAGCGCTGGCTACGGCGGATGCGAGCCGCATGAGCCCTGATTTGCCGGGCGAGCCAGGTCCCTAGGTGGTTTCCGCGGCCATTTCGCGGAGAACCCTATGTCGTTCTTCGTGGCCACCGTCGCTTCGACATTCCGCGCGTTCACATCGCCTGCGCCCCACAAACCATGACCTTTGGGATTCCTCCCCCATAAACCATGACCATAGGGGCTAGCCGGCTGCTTGCATGGCCGGCCCAGGACCCACAAAGTACGACCTTTGATTCGTAGGCTGCAGTCACCTGTTTTCGGCATAGGTGATTGGCACATTGAACAATCTGCCCCACACGGCTACAGACTGCTGTTGTATGGCTGGGATACTCGTGCCTTCTGCCCACCACGAATTCGATGCACCCACTAGGACTGCCGGACGATCCCAGAACGTTCGAATGGCGGGAAAGACGAGAAGCTGCTCGTAACAAATTAGTGCACCAACATTCAGATTTCCGACACGCATCGTTCCTTTTGCGAACCAGGGAGCCTTGGCAGTGAAATCCGCCCATGGTCGCCACATACCGATAGGTACGGGCACGCGGTCGATGTACGCACTGCCGGCAGAATAGCCAACAGGGAACAGCCCATTTTCGTAGACGCTGGTGCCAAACGCCGTTCGGCGGGCGCCCACCAATACAGTCTGGCCACGTTCAACAAGTTGATGATGTACTTGATCCCACCACGCTTCGTTGAGTGCCCAGTCCCCTCCAACCAATTCGGGCAAAACCAATAGGGTCCCAGCTGGAGACTCTGCCGATGCGGCAAGGACAATTTCCTGCAGACGACGGATTTGACCGTAGTCGTCTCCATTGGAAACGCCGCGGCCAAGGCGAGTATCTATTCCTTCAGCCAATGAGGGAGAGGCTGGGGTGAAGAGGAAATTTGCCGCCACGCTGAGCACGAAGGCAATTCCAAGCAGAATGCGAACCCGCGTGAGGACGGCCGCAAACGCTAGAGCGATAAGCGTGAGGACTAAACCGTACCATCCCCAGCCGGGATAAAGCGCACCGGCCGAAGTGATCGGATTTGCCCAGCCCACAATGCCGATTGGCGGCATCGCCAGAAGTAGACATGCGCAGCTTGCCCCCCTCCAGCGTCGCCGAGGTGTCCAGCACATGCCCCACACCCCAGCCATCAATGCTGACGGCGCCAGCCAAATTGTGAGCCCAAGCAGCCAATCCGGAGCCTGGCCACGCTCCGTAAAGAATGTGGCTGCGCCGGGCAACAGGCCGCGAGCCGCCACTAGGTAGTAGACGAGCGCAGTGCAAAAGGCCGCGCGCTTAGAGCTAGAAAATGCCCAGGCTTGCACAAAGAGGGGCAGGGTGCACATGGCCGCTACGCTGCCATTCCAGCCGATCCACCCAATAACGCCTGCAGCAATGCAGGCCAGCCCGAGGCGTACGCGATCGTCATCGACGACTACCGATCGAACGGAATGGAGCGGTCGAGCGCCAAGGATGCCAGCCTTGTGAATTCGCGTTGGGCGGATCGAAACTCGCGCCAAAATGGGGAGGAATCCGGAACGTCGTTGGTATCGCATAGTTCGAAGAGCCGCTCCAATAGCTGACAGAGGTGCCGCAACTGCATCGCGATGGCGGCAGAGGAGGGGGTGTTTGCTGCTTCCGCTGCGTCGATTGCCATGCTCGCGCGGCGATAGAGGGCGACACATTTAGCCGCGGCTTCGATGTGGTCGCCCATGTCGTTCTTTCTGACGTTGGAATTTTCCCTAAGCGGCGGCGGTAGGAACGATGCTGATTTTCAGTCCGAACCCGTGCGCTTTCAGGGCCGCTACGAGAGGTTCTGCTGCGATACTGCCGTCCGCCAGGCATTGCCCAAGATGGCTTTCTGCGAAGTGGAGGAGGGCGCTGAACAGGGGCGATACAACGTCAGAAGAGGGGGCTTGTTGGCCTTGGGCTAGAAGCCTCTGGTTTTCTGCCTCGAGCTGATCGCAACGAGTTTGAACCTGCTTCGTCAGGGCCAGCTGAGACTGGAGTCGCTCCTCGAGCGCGGCCACCTTGATCTCAGCAGCGGCCCGTTCCTCGATTGCTTGGGTCACGCTGGCAAGGCCCACGGCCCCATCGTCGTCACCGCCCGGAGGCATCAGCTCATGCGGATCGGACGGAAGAGGACTGTTGGCGATGGTATCGGGAACGTCGATGAAGTTACTCTCCTGCCTGCGCGGGGTGGGGCGCTGTTGAGGGATCGACTCGACCGGCGCGCGCGCCGCGGCAGAAGGCGCACTTTCCGGCGCGCGGGGCGATTCGGCCGGCGGCGCGTTTAGCACCTGGACATTCACGAGCTGGCGCAAGCACTCGCGCTCAAGGTCGACATCCTTGCCGAATAGCTGGCACGTTTTCCACCCCAGCATGGACGCGATATTGTTCGCGTTGTGCATGTTGTCGGGCGACGTGCCGTAGATCGAGATCTTGCGGCCTTCAGCGTCTACGCGCAGGGAGCCGTCGCCTTCGCGCTCAATTTCTGTGAGGTGCCAAAGCTCGGGATCGTTTGCGTCCGGCTCGTACGAGTACACGGCCATCGTGCTGGGCACCTGATGGTCGGACGCTCCAACGTCGACGGCGACAATAGTCGCGATCGCGTCATCGGGGATCAAATTCATATGCAAGGCTCCTGTTGACTAGTTAATACGCCACCCGTAGGACTTCTTGGTCTGCGGGTCAAAGGGGATGCAGTAGGTGGCCGCCCCGTCTTTATGGATTTGGTACGGCGCAGAACAGTCGAGCATGGCCTTCACCTGGTTCATTTGCGAGAACCGGCGCGCTGCACTGCCGTCGGAAGACTGTGCCCACGAAGCGGCTACAGAGGACGTCTGCGCGCCAAAGGCATAGCCGATGTACCCGGCGGCGAACAGCAGTAGAAATGCGATAACGAGGCTCGCAAGCGCACCGAAAAGGAATCCCTTGCGAGCTTGAATTGCCGCCAGGGCGCTGCCCGTCTTCTCAGCTTCCTTCAGGACCTTGGCCGTGGTCTCGCGGACCGACTCAACGATGTTTGCTTTCACGGCCCGCTCTACTGCACCTGCCGTTGCTTCCAGGGCGAGCTTATGATCGGCAATTGTCTTGCTGGCCTGCTCCGTGATGAGATTCGGGATGTCGCGGTACAGGATCTCGTAGTGCCCGAACGCAACCAGCATGGACCAAACGGAATCGTGGTCGGAGAACCCGCAGATCTCTTTGACTTTGTAGAACTTCGCAATCTCCTCAGTCGTTGGCTCGCGGCCAATCACGACTGCGAGAGCGTTCTCAAGTTGGCTCAATTCACTCTCCGTTAGAGTACGTCTGCAAAGGATTCGCAGGCATCGGCATACCAGTGCGCGACCGCGATCTTCGCCATAGCAAAATTCGAAGGCGATTCAGTTCTCTGTGTGGAGAACGAACCGAAGGACATTCCTGATTCCCTGGCCACGCTCATGATCCGAGGATTGAGGGCGGGGAAAAGAATGGTTTGGTCGGCGTATGCATCACCGTAGGCAGCATCAAAGTGAGAGAAGCTGCCCGCGGCACCGAAGTGAAGATTCTTGATGGGGTACAGGCTCTGCATGACAAAGCCCAGTTCAGACAGAAGGTGCAGGCCATCCGGCAGCGTGTTCATGACAAAGAGCACCTTGACCGTGAAGCCATGCGCCTCGGCAACAATGCGAAAGCGGTCTAGGAAGCCAATCGCCCTCTCGGAGATGCCGTCGGGGAGGTTTGTGACCAGGTGGCCGACAAGGCGGTGCGCCCCGATAAAGTCCGCGTATTCGCGCCACCCGCCGTCCTCATCAAGGCGCATCTGGCTGACGTGCAGGGAGTCCTCGAATGCGCGCGCAACGTCAGGAGTGCGGCCGTCGCCATCAATGACGATGACCGGGACGGGTCGTGCCCTCAGCCAGCCGGCAAGCGCCTTGGCGACCGCCGATTTGCCGACGCCGCCCTTGTTGCCTGCCACGAGCCACACAACCCGATCCACGATTTCGCCCTCCTTAGCGTGTTACTAACATAAATATAGTATCACGTAAGGCGGGCGAAACCTGTTGCATCAGAGCAATGATCGCGGCGCGGACGATTCGGCGCCTCTTCTCATAGCGGCTTGCGTCCGACGGAAGCACGTATTGGAGATGCCTGCGAAGCAATCCCACCAGCTCCGCCAGCGCTGCCACTGTTGCTTCCTCTTCCGATTGGCGAGCATCAGTCGCGGTCAGGGGCGAACTAACTCCGGAGAAGCCGCCCGTGACGAGCGTGTACTCCGTCGCGTACGCCCATTGGTTGGGGCCAATCTGGAGCACATAGGCTGCAGCATGATCCCGCCCACTTGTGCTCCGGTACATAAACTGACTGGCATGGCGTTCGTCATACACGCCATGCTGGTTAGGGGCGGGAAATATGGTGTGTCCCTGGTCCGCCTCGGATATACAGGCTCCGGCGTCAAGGCTATTGGGATCATTGGCTAACACACGAAGTTTTCCTACTTTTCGGCCCCAGTAGCCGATGTGCGGTCCGACTAGGGAGTAATGGACAACGGGTTCGCCTCGGCGGAACTTGAACCTGGCCATTTCTCCCCCTTTTTTTCCAACGTCAGAAACGTTACAGGCCCAGCTTGTGGCGAATGGAGTTCAGGGTCGTGTGGTTCGTACTGACCCAGTGCACCAATTCCATGTTCTCGCTGGCGGTGAAGTTGTGAACGCTGTCGCGGTGCTGGCCAACCGGTTGGATGGCCAGCGAGAACGGCATGATGGCGTCGTTGTCGGCGTAGAGCTTATCGACGGTGCGCTCGTGAAGCTCCGGTAGCTTCAGCGTGATCCCACCTGCGGTTTCGAACGCTGTCCGCGCCGAACTGCTGTCCCAACGCGTGAATTTCTCCGCAGGGCCGAAGTACAGATTCTTGACGACGTATCGGCCGGCCAGGTCACCGCCCAAGGTCTTTTCAGCTTCGGAAAGCAGGTTGACGCTGTCTGGGAGGCGATTGATGACCCAGAACAGATGCATTGGACGTTCCAGCAGACGAATCGTGTTGACGAAGGTCGCGCCTTCCTTGTTGAGTTCTTCGCCAATCCCGGCTGGCATGGAGATGACGATTACACGGCTGGTGTGCTCGGACATGAAGTCTGTCAGGTCCATCCAGCCGTCGTGGGTCCGCAGGTTCAGCTGGGCTACCGGCGCGGTGGACTTGAACATCCGCGCCACATCAGGGTTGCGGGTGTCGCCGTCGACCAAGGCGAAGTCAATGCCTGTAGCGCGCAGCCAGTCGCAGATGACGCTGCATTGGACGGACTTACCTACCCCACCTTTGTCGCCGTGGCAGATGATGACGGGCATGCCGCCCTGTTTCTTGGATTCCTTAGCCATTCTGGTACTCCGTTTATAGATAAAAATAAAGTATTAAAGGGGAAAAGAAAGGTCAAGCGTGTTGCCAACGGGCAAGTGCGGCTTTGGCCTTTTCGTCAAGGTCGGCTACGTCGATTTCTTCCAGGTGGAAGTAGTTCATCTTGGCCCATACATCAGCGAGCGCGCGCACGTCGGGGGGAAGGGTGCAGCCGTCAGTACCTTCCGCATTCCGGCAGCGATTGATCGAGGTTTCGATCGTAGTCCGTGAGATCTTCATGGTTCGTGATCCTCCGGGTTCAGTGCTGTAACTGGGAGGCTCAGAGCCCCGGCTTGGCATCCATTTTAGCTCCGAAGGGGGACGAAATCGCAGCGTTGAATTCGTCCGCGGCTTCCTGACGTGCGGCCAGGGTAAATTTCTCAGCGGACGCCGGGTCGTTCCTGATCTTTTCTTGGATAATCCGCAGCTCTTCCAAAGACTTCTCCGTAACCTCCGAGCGGTGCTGACGCCAGTCCGCGACGAAGGTCGACACTGTCTTGCTATTGATGGCCTCGAGGCTGGCAAGGATCTGCCGTTGCTCTTGGTCCAACTTCGCCTGCTGCTCGGCGCGATGCATTTCAAGCTTCGCGTCGCCATCGCGCCCGAGGCCGTTGGAGATGATGGCTGCAACGCAGATCGCAACCAGACCAAAGAAGAGAAATCGCATGAGACCTGCTCCTTTCGATTGAAAAGTTCCTGAAGTGGGGATTCCTACGCTACTACCGGCTGTCCCGCCGATACTCCCAAGGGGGAACCGGCTGCTTGTCTTGCCACAAGCCGCGCGCTGCGGCCCTGGCCGAACTCTCTGCGGCAAGATATGTGGAGTCTGTTGTGTACCGGCGATAGACCCACGCCATGCCGCGTTCGATTTGAGCGCGGTTGATGTCGTGCCCGCCTACCGCGATGCGGCAGATTGTTCGACCGTACTTATCCGATCCCATGGCCTCTACATCGACCTGCTTTCGATAGATGAGATCGGAGAGGCTCTGCTTTGAGCGGTCCCCATACGGTTGCGATTTCTCCGGCGCGTCGATGCCGTACAGCCTGCATCGAGTCTGCTGATGCGATGACGATAATGCGATGATTGTGTCCCCGTCCAAGATGGCGACGACATCCGCGGGGAACGAGTAGACCGGGGCGGCCCAAGAGGCGATGAGGAAAGCCAGGAGGCTACCTCGCGCAACGTGCAGCATGCTTTCTATCCTTTCTTTGGGGGGTACAAGGGGCAACCGAGCCCCTTCGCTGTCTGATTCAACCGCCGTGGAGGCGTTCGAACTCGATGTATTCCCTGAGAATTGCCAATCGTTCCTCTACGGTGGCCGTTGGCCAGTTGTCTCCGTGAGGGCCAGAGAAGAAGATGCCGGCGGCGTCCCCCGTGTCAATCTTTGCGGCGGCTTGAAGCGGATACAACGCTTCATCGAGATCCGGCTCTATCGCAGCCGTGTTCAACATCTTCTTGGTGACGGCGCTCAGTCGCATTACGTTTCTCCTGCCTGACACTCAAGCCTTTGTTATAGCGTTTATATAAACGCTAGGAAAGAGAAGATTGCTTCGGCGGTATCGGACCGGCTTGCTCAGGCCAGATGCGGCGGGTTGTTCAGATCCTGGTTCAGGAACTCGTTGCGGCGCGCGACGGCCGACAGGGCTTCGGCACGAGCAATGCCGCCCTCCACGAAGTGCTCGACCAACGCGTCATCGCTGGATGCCTCGTCATTGCTCAGAACGGCCTCAGCCCATTGGCGTTGCTGGTCGTCCATGGTAGTCACCTGGGTGGCGGTGGTGAACGTGCCGCCCTTGGCAACGGCCTCGGCTTTCAGCTTGACGATGGCGGCCACGGCCACGGCCAAGCCTTCGGGGTCGTCCTTGTACGAGCCATCGTTGATGCTGTTCTCGATCTGCGTCCACTCGTCGCACTGCGGGCAGAGGCCGGCCATCGCCTGGCCGGTGTTGCGGGTGAGGCGGGTGCAAATCCACCAGCGCCGGAGGGGTGGAAAGCATTCTCGTATCCATCAGGTGGCGGCATCGAGATCGTAGGCGCTCGCGAGCTTCGCATTGATGGCCTCGAACTGGGGGATGCCGAAGTCGGCTTCGGTCAGCGGCATGCCTGCCTCGACCGCGTCGCGCATGGCCTTGCGCTTCGCTTCCAGGGCTAGGCGCATTGCTTCGAGCAGCGTTTCCAGCTCGCCGTCCGTCAGCGCGGCGCGCAGGGCGTTCAGGCGGCCATCGGTCTTCACTCGTTCAATCGCGGTCATCGTGCTTCCTTAGTGCGTGGAGACTGCCCGCGTTGCGGGCGGGTGGTGGTTAGGCGCGCTGGCCATTGAGCCATGCGACACGTTGTGCGGCTGCCTCACGGTCGCTGTGGTCGGAGTCTGCGTGCCACCTACCGGAAGGGTCATAGAAGCCAACGGTGAACAGACCGGGCTCGCTCATAACGTAGACGTACACTTTCATCCCCCTTGCGTGTTGCGTTGGTCAGGTGCCCGCCCGGACGGCAGGCTTTGGTTAGGCAGATGGCGAAATGGTTAGAGGATCTCTACCCGGCCGGTCTTTTTCAGAAATGGAAACGCGGCGCGGGCGATGGTGCCGCTGATCGGAGCATCTTCACCGTGTGCCGTGAAGGCGACAACTTCGACCGTCTTCCATTCAATTTCGGTTGCGCTGACCTTGGTGACTTCGGCCTGAACAATCCACGTGACCTTGCCCGTGCCGCCCTTGCGTTCTTGCGTGGTCGTAACCTTGATGAGTTGGCCGATTTGCATTTCGTTACCCCTCCGGATCAATGGGAAGTCAGCTTGCGAGCCACGGCAGCGGCGGCGGCGTACTTCCCGCCGTCCAGCGTTTCCCAGGTGTAGCCGTCCGTAAGGTAGTGCAGCGCGTCATGATCGCCGTCTACTGCGGTCGGCCATGCCTCCAACAGAATGCCGGCGCGGGTGCCGTTTTCGAAAAGAAAGACATCGCCGTCGCGCAGGGATTCGCTGGTCTGCGTCCAGTCGTAAAGGCAACCTTCGTCGGCGGCCGGCACCTCCACCACGCGGATGCCGTCCACCACGCGGGCGGCGATGGCGCTGCGAAATTTCGGTTCGTCGCGCCAGTAAGCGGCGGATGCGATGGCGTCGATGACTTGGCCGACGCGGATGGACTGGATGACGGTAGCTTGCATGGTTGCCTTTCCTCTATGCGTTCAAACCGATATGTACTGTAAACTCGCTATGGAATAATTATATATCGTTTATATAAACGATAGCAAGCTTGCTTTCCCATGCGGAAGTAATTTTTCCCTCAGGTGTCGTCGCTGCTGCTCGGGGAGGCCAGTGATCCAAGCAAACGGGTATGCGCGTCATGAATTGCACGACGAATGACGTCGGCTTTGCTGCTGCCATACCCTGCTTCGATCAGCGCCCGGAGCTGCTCAATGCGTTCGCCATCTAGGTCAATGACCGTGCGCTGTCCTTTGCTCGACGCTAGTCGATCCAGGTGAGCGCTTTGGCGCTTAGTGCTCGTTTTGTCGTAAGGATTCTTCTTTCCTGTCATTCCAGTTTCCTTGCCGCGTCTGTCAGGCGGCCGGCATGAATTCGGTGTGGCAAACGTTGCAGGTGGCAAGAATACCCTTCTTGCCCCAGATGTTGGTCAAGCAACGGCACGTGTACTTGGTTCGGGTTGGCGCAGCGGCCTCACCACTAGCATCCAGGCGCACAGATAGCTTAGTCAGCAGGTCTGCTGAAAGTGGCAGGCTGGCGGCGGTCAAAGCTTCGCTCGCACCATCGCCCACGCCTGTTGCTTCCTCTGCTTGCGCTGTCGCTTGGGCAACGATGGCGACCGGGGGAAAACGATCCATCCAGGCGATGGTGAAGCCATCGGCCAACAGGTCGTCCACGACGTTCAAGAACTTGCCGCCGGGGATCGGATGTCCGACATGCACTCGCCGGTCGTCTTTCCACCTGGCTTCCCAGTGGCCGACGTCTGCAGACCGATGCGGCCCATGATTACGGCAAATTCACGATTGTGATAGCCCCGCCGCCCCGGCTTCCCAAAATGCGCCTGGAACTGATGCGCCTGTTCATGCGCCAAGGTTTGCAAAGACTCCAAGAGCGGTGTGACGGCAAAATGATTCGGATTCAGCGCAATCTCGTCCGCGAATTCTCCAGTGCGGCTCACCCAGCGTCGCCGCGAATAGTAGCCGTACGAGTTTCGCCGTTCGCGCTGCAGTGTGATTAGACAGCCAGGCAGCTTCCCATCGAATAGGCGCTCATTGAAGACGTCATAGGCGCGCTCGAGCGGGCCATACATTTCAGGCGTTGCAGCGATTCGCAGCTGGCCCGTGTAGAGCGTCTCGGGCTCCATAGTTTGGATTGCACAATCCAAATCGTGATCAAAGGCAGGCATGGTCCTTTTTTCCTTTTTTCTTACGTTGGAAAGACCGGCCCGCTACAGCTTCGCGGGCATTGCGACAAAGTCCTTGGATGACGTCATCTGCGTCGGCGCGATGAGCTTGCCGATTTGCCGTAGCAAGTGCGCTTGCGCCTTAGTCAGAACGCCGTCAAATGGCTCGCCGGATTCGTAGTAGACGCGCCCCTGGTGAACCACCACGTTCTCGCGCAAGTCCGGTCGCACGCCTCGAAAATTGGCGCCAGCGCGCTCCGCTTCTTCAATTGTCGGGCCGAGACCTTGACCGCTAGCGGGAAGCTCTGCGCCCTTCTCGCCAGAGGAAACCGAGGCGTCTGGCTCGGGCGGAGGCTCCGGGAACCCCTCCTCTGCCCTAGAAATCGCCGCCTCCAACGCATGCGTTGGAGGCGGCGGCGCGGCCCCCTCGGGGGGCCGCGCGCGCTGTTGCTTTTTCGCCTTCTGCGGCGAGGCCGCGGAAGGCGCCGGCGCTTGCGCCGGCGGGAGCGCGGGTCGGCTATTGATCCGAGTTTGGCGGGCCATCTCAGTTGCTGCGGCTAAGGCGTCCGTGCTGAAGCGCTGGAGATCTTCACTCTCCAGCTGCGCCCTGGTCCGCGCGATCTGTTCGGCATGCGCCTTCTCGTGCGCAGCAATCTCCGCTTGCGCCTTCAGCTGATAGAAGTACAGGCGCAAGGTGTTCGCATTAAGCACCAGTCCCGCTTCGCTGAAGGTTGTCGCTATTTCTTCGAACGACATACCCGCCTCGCGGACGGCAATGATCGTCCCGAGCAGTTGCCTGACTGCCTCCTTCTTTCGCAGTTTGTCATTGGCGGAGCTATCGAAGAACTTGGCCAGCAATAGCTTGCGGGCCTTCTCTACGCTCTCCAACTCATGTCTCTCGAGCTTCGTCATCGCTTCACTGTTCTTCGCCATTCGTCCAGCCTGGCAATAGTCGCGGACATTGCCGTTGCGCACAGGCGTGATATATGAAATCGTGATTTTCATATAGTATCAGATGCACTACACTTCGTCACACGATTCCTGGGCGCGGATCTATCGGGTCTATGGCTTGCGCCATAGACGGAAAGATAGAAAAGCCACCCCGGAACAACAGGACAGGATGGCAGATGTACGTACGACACAAGTGTCGTACGTCCACCGGCCGAATCCGCTAGGTCGCCTGCGGCGCCCGTCGCGGATTCGGCCTTCTGCGGCCTGCTCAGGGCTCCGCCCCGAGACCCGTATTTCTGACGTTGGAAAAATGAGATGGCATTCAAAAAAGTCGACAACCCAAAATCTATGCGCCAGGAGATCCGCCTCACGCCGGCGGAAAAAGCTGCTCTCCAGAAGAAGGCGCAAGAATGCGCGTTGCCGCTGTCGGAGTACCTGGTGGCTGCCGGTCTAAAGCGGCAAACGCGTGGTCGCGCAGACGTGGACACCATCAATCTGCTTCGCGAGATCGTTGTCGGACTAAAGGCGCTGCATGACGTAGCCGACAACATTCACGAGCAGCACCTGCAGCGCGCGCTTGATGAGGTGGTTCTTGCGATTCAACGTGTGTGGAACGAAGGGGCGCGGCGATGATCGTTAAGGTGCCGAAGAACCGCAGGGATGGTCGCTCATCTTTCAAAGATCTGAGCAAGTACATCACCGAAGGAATTGAGAACCAAGCCGCGCCACCGACTGCGACTAGCTGGGACCGATTGACCCAGTACATCACGCAAGAATCAGTACTCGATGATCTTGGCGATGAAGTGGAGAAGACTATTGCCGTGGAGATTGGCAACGTCACCAGCCTGGCTACTGCGCCGGCGGAAATGTACGCGGTCGCCAAGAAGAATTCCCGTGCGAAGAATCCGGTGTACCACTACATCCTGTCGTGGCCGGAGCACGAGAAGCCGAAAACGGAAGATATATTCGAGGCAGTCCGCCATACCCTCGGCGCACTCGGGATGGCTGATCACCAGTACATCGCCGCGATCCACGCGAACACCGACAATATTCATGTCCATGTGGAAGTGAACCGAGTCCACCCAGAAACCTACAAGGCGGTGCCATTGGGTTTTGACCACAAGACGCTCCACCACGCTGCACGGGAAGTGGAGATTCGATTTGGCTGGCATCACGACCCGGGCTTGTTCAAGGTTGTAGAGGTCCAAGGAAGGAAGCTCATCGTTGAGGACGCGGGCTTCGTTGACGAAGATATAGCGAAGCTCCAAGGCAAGGCAGACGCAATTAACACCTGGTCAGGGGAAGAGTCACTGCAGGAATGGTGCTCCCGGGTTCCGGCCGCGCCTTTGCGCAAAGTCCTGAAAGATCCTAAGACCGCCAGCTGGCAGGACATTCATCGCGTCCTTCTGCAGCATGGCTTAGAACTACGCGACACGGGGGGCGGGGGAATGGTGATCGCGGACCTCAGTGGCGAGGCGACATCGCGCGGCGGCCAGCCGGTAGTCGTTGCAGCATCGAAGGCATTCCGATTCATGAAGCGTGCCGAGCTTGAGGCTCGCCTCGGGCCCTTCCGGCCACCTTCGCAGGAAGCTCACCAGCCGGCGCCGGTGCGAACCTATAAGCGAGATCCGCAGAAGCGACTGGAGCGGCGGCTCGAGCGGAAGGCTCTCAGGGACGACCTGAAGGCGAGATTCGCCGCGGAACGGGACCGCATGCGCGCGTTGCGCACGCGAGCCACAGAGGCCCTCACCCCCCATTTCGCTAACGATAAACGGCGCCTCGCCGCAATCGACACGCAATACAAGGCTAATCGGGCAGCGATTCAAACTGACAGATCCATTGCGGGTCCGCAGAAGCAGCAGGCCTATATGCTTCTCAAACTCACAACAGACAAAGCCCGCGTGCAGCTGCGGGAGTCTATCGAACGTGAGCGAGAGATGAGGAAGAGCCTGCTGCCCCTGGTTCCCACCTGGCGCGCATGGGTGGAGGAGCAAGCAAAGTTGGGCGATGAGGCTGCAATTAGCGCCTTGCGTGGCATGGTCTACCAGGAGGGGCGCGACCGAAAACGTGCGCTCGGTGAGGGGGGGAATGCCGACGATGAGCCGGGTGTCGATGACCAGATTCCAGAGCACAAGGGTGCCCCCGAGGAGAACGCAATTCGACCGGTCGGTATCCAGGCCGTTGATCCTTATGTCAGAGCAGTCAGCAATCTCATTTGGCGCGTCTCCAACAATGGCAAGGTTCATTACTCATTTGATGGGGGTACGCAAGCCTTCGTTGATGAAGGCGACCGAGTGACATACGGCCGGCGTGAGGTCGCAGAGGACGCCCTGATGCTCTCTCTCCGCTACGCTGCCAGCAAATGGCCTGATGGCGTACGCCTAACAGGGGGCGATGTTGAGTTCAAGAAGCGCGCGGTTAGAGCCGCAACAGAGTTGGGAATCAGGATCGCCAACATCGAATTGCAGGCGTTGCAGCAAAGCATGCGAGACGAGCTATCGGCGGTTCAGCGGCAGAACGACATGCGGCATGGTCAAGGCAGCGCTATCAAGGCAGTCGAAGACCAGATGCGCGGCATTGATCCGAAGGCAAAGCTTTCGTATGTGGCCGGCCCGAGTGCCCGATATCAGGGCAGAATCGTTGCTCAAACGGAGTCCCATGTCGTTCAGCATGTTGGCCATCACGACTATGTGGTGCACGATAAGACGGCAATGCGGAAATCACCCCGAACCGGTGAAGAAGTGACTATCTCGTATCGCGCGGGCAGGCCCGTTCTGACGCGACCTAACAGCGTGCAGCGTGGACGATAGCTATGGAGGTGAAGGTGTAGGACTTGCACGGATTCCCGATCACCGGCAAAGGTAAACTTAGTCAGCTTGTCTGCTGCAAGGGAGGGCCGAAAGTCATGCCAACGAAGCGGCCGCCGGCACCCGATTTAAAGGATTTAGCACCAATGCTGCTGGTTCAGCAGCGCGCTTTGCCGCGGGGGTCTGATTGGTCCTACGAGCTAAAGCTGGACGGATACCGGCTCCTGGCCACTACAGGCAGCGCCCCTCGCCTGCGGACCAAAGAGGGGGCGGACGCCACCGTCTGGTTTCCGGAAGTCGTTGCCGCTCTGGCTCTGCTGCCCTCGGGGAGCATTCTAGATGGGGAGGTCGTCGTCATGGACGACATTGGACGCCCTGACTTCAATCGGCTGCATGCCAGAGCTATGCGGCGACGATGGTATCCAGGGGCGGACCACGTAGCGTACTGCGTCTTCGACATGGTGGCGGTTCGCGGTCAAGACATTCGCGCTGAACCGATAGAACGACGCCGAGCTGCCTTGAAGAGACTGCTCACGCCGTTGCCCAATGGCCTACTTCTGGTGACATCTGTGGACGACGGTGTATGGCTCTACCAGCAGGTACTCGCGCTCGGGCTTGAGGGGGTGGTTTGTAAGCGGGCGGGGAGCACCTATCAATCGGGAGTTCGATCGACGGACTGGGTTAAGGTGAAGCGACCGGGCGCGGTGCCGCCCGGCCGCTTCAAGCGCTGACTAAGCGCGCTGGGTGGAAGGCAACTGCGCGGCCCTACCCTCTTGGAATCGGGCCTGAATCAGCACAATGGCTGCCACTAATCCGGCCAGGCTGAAGGCCAGCTGCGAAAGTGCCAAGTCGAGTGTGGTTTCACCGGTCGTCAGCTGCTTAACTTCCCAGGACACGCTCGCGACGAGCCACAGCGTCAAGGCCCCGAGGAGCATTGCTCTGACAGGCCTCTCCATGGCGCGTAGCAGTGTTTCCTCGGGACGAAAAAGGAGCGCAATGGACCACCACCCCATCAGTACGGCGACGAGATAGTTCACCGGGGAAAATCGCGTGTCGGGGCCGAGCACAAGATACTCGATGAATGCCGCGACACCGAGGATCGCCATACGCGTCGCCCAGCTTTCGCCTTTGGCCATCGGCTTGGAATCTCGATAGCAATAGCCGACGAGCTGGACCACGCAAAACCAAAACCACGCGTACGCAACCCCGCCGCCGAAGTGCTCCAGTAAGGTAGGCGCATGCCGGCAGTGGAACAGAATGCGTTCCGCCGCCAGCAAAGCGATAACGTCGGCATCCCTCTGGAGAGCCAACCAACGGTGCGAGTACAACAGCGTCGAGAGCACGACGACAGCGGTGAACACCGCGAGCAGCTGCTTGCCGCTTATCCCATTTGAAGTTCTTCATCTTTCGTTTCAGTGATGATGGCAATGCCGGTGGCACAGTACCAGTACCGTATAGCGCGCAGACTTATATCGTGGCAAAAAAAATCCCGGCCACAGGGGCCGGGTGGGAGAAATGCGTTGCTGGGGTCAAGCAGCACGCACGGGTAGGACGTTAGAGTGAGGCGGCCTTCCGGATGGCCTCGAGTGCGGTGTTGGTCAGGAATGGGCGCTTCGATTGAATTGCGACATCCTTCGGGATGAAGTAGCCCATTTTCCAGCGCTCAGTGCTCGAGCCGGCGACGATGGCCCGCATCGCACCTTGAGCAAAGGCGCCTGCCGGAACATAGGCGCTGAAGTTCTCGTATTGCACCGTAGTGGGGAACGTGAGCAAATAGACCGTCTTGCCTTGGAGCGTCTGCGTCTGCCACTGACCATCGGCTACAGGCGTTGCACTGGCACCGCAGCCTGCCGTCGCATCCCACACTTTGAGAACGCCGCCAGCTGCTACCTGATACTCAATACGCGCAGACGAGCCCTTGCTTTGCTCGCAGTACTTTCGCGTGTAGAGGTCGGCTTCCGTAGCAAGCAGTGGGTCCAGGTCGCCAAAAATGGAGGTGATCACGGTGGCCGCCGTGGGGGCAAACGACGGAAATGCGGCCATGACGCCCGCTGGCAACTCCGTCGGAACAAAGCTGGCCAGGAGGGGCTTACCAGCCGCATCAAGCAGATAGTCGCTGGCGGGCTTGCCTCCCACGTCTTGCAGGTTGAGCTTCATCGTCCAACGGGCCGGACCCAGGGCGACGCCTCCGGGCGCGACGAAGATCGTTTCGTCCTGCGCGTACTGAACTTGGTACGAGAATGACGAGGATGTCCAGCCGTTCTGCGTTAGCGACCAATACGCAGCGGTGTCGAGCGTGTCAAAAGCCGAAACCGGCGTCGTACCGATTGGGCCGACAGCTACCGCGGCGCTCACATTGAACATTCCGCTGGACGCAGCGGTGGCGCTCGTTCGAGAGATCGCCGTTTGGTCCACCCCGTTGATCGTGCTACCCGCGCCGGTGATGGTCAGCAGTCCATCCGTCAGCGTTGTCTCTGCTTTCGATTTCGGCGGAACCAAGGAAGGGGGCACCGTCGTTCCAGTCGAGGTATCAGCACTTTCGCCACCCCCTCCCCCACACGCCGCCGTGATAGCACTTGCAGCAACGATTGCGAGCACCGATCGATGCATCTTCATTTGGTACACCTCCGAACTAATATTTTTAAAGTAGTTTCATGGTCTCATATCTTCCGGAGATTTTGTAGGTCCCATCGCATCTTTTTCCAACGTTGGAAAAAGCGCTGGCCTTTTCCGATGCCGAGCCCGCTGCCTCTCGCCGTGCCCAACGGCACGCTCGAATGCCCCCGCGGCTATTCGCGGAACTTGTTCGCCAGGCTGAGAAGGCTGCACTCATACCCGGCCATGCTCCGCTGGTCCTCAAACGGTTACCCGGTCAGCCGGTCCCCGCCGATTTTCGCGTACGCGAGAACAGCCTCCCGATCTCGGCCCGGCGCCGGCGCGCCGGCCTCGGTCGAGTGGGGTGCCGAAGGCATGCCGGAAAGCGTGGGGTGCGCATTCTCCCCAGAGCCCGGCTGTGCTCTCCCCTGCCGCCAGGCCCGCGCAGTTGGCGCCGGCCAACTCGAAGCAGCGCATAGCTGATCCAGCATCCGGCTGGAGCGATCCTTCTTTCAGGCGTCTGCCCCACCTTCGCGTTCGTTGCGGTCGTTCGAGGATCCAGCAAGACGCTAGGCCCCAACCCACACCCCTCCTCCGCCGGCCGTGATGCAGAAATAACACACCATCGACCCGTCACGTCCGCGTCAAGGAGGTGGCGCTGGCGCGAGTCTCTCTTCTTCAGTCGAAATGAGATAACAAATATCGATAACGTTACTGTTATTTAGTAGCGTTATTTGCTATGCTTATAGCAACCCGAGAAAAACGAGGACGCGAACGTGGAAACGAAATCCCCCCTGGTCACGGCAGAGAACGTACGCGCCGCCGCCGAAGCGCTGGCAGCGACCGGCCGCAAGGTCAGCGTGCGCGCCGTGATCAATGAGCTGGGCGGTGGTTCGCCCAACGCGGTGCTGGCGCATCTCAAGAGTTGGCGGGCCTCGCAGCCGGCCCAGACGGATGCCACACCGGTCATGATCGATGCGCGCATCCTTCAGATCCTGCGCGAGCAGATTGCCGGCGCCGAGGAAAAGGCCCTAGGTGTGGCCGCCACGCGCATCGCCGAGGTGGAGGAAGACAACGCCGCAATCGCCGAGGAGGTGGCCAAGCTGCAGGGCGAACTGCTGCAGCGTGAAGCGGCGCTTGAAGCCGTGCGCGCCGAATGCGACAAGGCCATTGCCGGTGCCGCCGAGCAAGCGGCCGAGGCCCGGGCCGAGGCGGCGCGCGAGCGCACGGCAGCGGTGGCCACCCACGATGCGCTGGCGGTGGCCAATGCGCGTCTCGAACAAGTGCCGGCGCTCGAAGCCGAGATTGAGAAACTGCGCGCCGCCCTGGCGGCCGAGCACGATGCACGGGCGGCCGCCGACCAGGCCACCGCCGTGGCGAAGGCCGAGCTCGCCGGCGCCGAGCGCGCGGCCGAGGCCTCCGCCGTGGCCATCACCGAACTCAAGGCCAGCCTGGCCAAGGTTGAAGGGGAAGCCGCTTCGCTGCGTGATGCGCTGGCCAACGAGCGATCCGCCCGAGCGGCGGCAGAGCAGGTAGCTGCCGTGGCCAAGGCCGAGCGCGATGCCGCACAAAGTGCGACTGCGGACCTAAGGGAGCGCCTGGCTACGACGGAGCAGCCCAGTCTTCCGCCAGGAAAAGCGGGCCGGTCGAAATAAGGCGCCCCGGCTCGATCGCACGACTGCAACAGACCGCCTAGAGAGCGGGGCCGCTCGCTCGAGCCCGGAGAAAAATGCTTTTTTTCGCGTGCGCGAAAATCCCGTTCCGCTAGCTATCCGTTCTCCGCCGATTTTCGCGTACGCGAAAACAGCTTCCCTATCTCGGCCCGGCGCCGGCGCGCGCCGGCCTTGTTGTACAGCGCCGTGGTCGCGGGGGTGGCGTGCCCCATGTAGCTCTGCAGCACGTCGACCGGCACGCCGGCCTCGGTCGCATGGGTGCCGAAGGCATGCCGGAAAGCGTGCGGGTGCAGGACATTGGCCTCGGCCAGCATGGCCGGCCGATACGCTTCCAGGTAGGCACGGAAGCCCGTGGCCGCCTGGTCGACCAGGTTGCGCAGGCCGCGGTCGCCATAGCCGCGGCGGCCAGTTTCGGCCTTGGCCCGGCCGCGCGGCGTCGTCTTGCCGGGCAGGGGTGCGAGCAATGGCCCGTCGCCCGCTGCTGGCCAGGCGAAGTCGCGATCGTGCCAGTGCGCGCACAGCGCGTCGTAGGCGCGGTGGCTGATGGGCACATGGCGCTCCTTCTCGCGCTTGCCGACGATGCGCAATTCCCCCCAGAGCCCGGCCGTGCCCTCCCCTATGGCAGGCCGCAGGCCCGCGCAGCTGGCGCCGGCCAACTCGAAACAGCGCATGCCACTGTCGCGCAGCAGCAGGATCACGGCGCGCAACGTGCGCATCCTGGCGCTGTCTTGCGCCTGGTCATCGAGCCATGCCGCCAGCTCGTCCCACACGGGCGCCGGGGACGGCCTGGTCGGCGTGGATTGCCGGGCCTGCGACGCGCAGCGTCGGCAGCCCCTCCCACGGGTTGCTGTCGAGATAGTGGCGGCCCACCAGCCACGCGCACAGGGCCGCCAGGACCTGCTCGGCATAGCGGCGGCTCTTGGGCGAGAGCGGCCCGGTGAACGGGCGCCAGCCCGGGAGGTCGCGCGCCAGGCGGGGGCCGCTCCAGCGCGGCGGCAATTGCGGCTGCGCCACGAACTCGCGGTAGGCGAGGCAATCGTCCGACAACAGCGCGCTGAAGTGCGAGTGCTGAGGCCATAGCGACAGCCAGGTCTGGATCGCCTGATAGTCGTTGTCGGCCGCGATCCGGCAGCGGCTGCGCTCGGCACGATTCGAACCGGCGGCCCCATTGAGCGCCAGCGGCAGCCGCATCGCCTCGAGCGGTACGGCGAGGCCGGTGCCAGGCTGCAGCAGTGCGGCTAAGCTCGGCACCGGCAGCGGCTCGCCCGTGACGTGCGCGCCCAGCTGGCCCAGCGTCGGCGCGAAGCGCTGCAGCGTCCGCATCATGGTGGCCGCCGCGAGCGGTCCGATGCGCGGCACCTGTCGCCACCAGCTGCGGCCGCGGTCGTTGCACAGCGTCATCAAGTCTCCCAGCGTGGTGACGCCTGCTGCCTGCAGCCGGCGGGCGAACGTGCTGGTCAGCCACAGCGTGACCGCGTGCTCCGGCCGGGGACTCGGCGTGCCCAATGCCTCGAGCTGGCCCACCGCATCGATAGCGCGGTCCATGCCCTTGCCGGAGCGCCCGGGCGTGGCCACCGCGTCGGCTAGCGCCGGCTTGCCGTGCTGGTGTGCGCGCTGCACCAGCTGGTCGCGCACGGCGTGCAGCATCGCGGTCGCCTCGCGGTCGCTCGGCAGTGCGTCCGGATCGGTGGCCAGCCAGCGCCTGGCAATAGCGCTCACCGGAACGCCCTGCAGCCAGGCGCGGTAGGCGGCGTACTGGGCGCGGGTCAGGCCCGCCATAGGCCCGGCGCGCATCACAACCAGCTCGGGCGGGTTTCGCCCTCCTCCTTGTCGATCGGACCTCGGGCAGCGCTGAAAAACTCGTCAGCGGCCTGCAGGAAGGCCTCGACCAGCTGCTCGGGCACGTGGTGGGTGATCGGTTGTGTCTTGGGGCGTGGTGGCAGGGTCATGACTGAGGCTCGCGGTCGGGCACCGGATTGAGCGGTTCGATGAGGAAATTGGCAGCGGCATAGCTCGCGTTGCAGTCCCACACTTCCTTGCCGTCGCGATAGAAGGTGCACCAGCGGCCGTCGCTGACACAGCGCGCCTGGGGAAACACCTCCTCGTGCCCGTTCACGATGGCCAGCATGTGGCTGGTCTCCCGGCAGGTGGCCAGGTACTCGCCCGCCGGCAAGGGGTCGGGAATGGCTTTTCGTACCACGGTATTTCTTTCCTTAACTCGGATCGGCCTGCGACTTGAAGGCGCGCCGGAAGGCCGCCCGCGCGGCGGCTTCGGCACGGTCCGCTTCATCCTTGGCCGCCAGGCAGTCGGCCTCGCTCACGCCCGCCTCGCCGTCGAGAAAGCGCACCGCCAGCGCGTGATAGCGCGCGTTGGCCGCGCGCAGCGCAGCGTACTCCTCCGGACACGTTTCGGCGATATACAGATCGAACAAACTAGCACTCATATGCCATCACCCCGCGTACTGTTCCCAGCGCTTCGTCGCACGGCGCTGTGGCGTGTCGTCGCCGTCGGTACCGTCGACGATCGAATCCAACAGGCGCAAATGCTCGGCCATGTAGGCATCGAAATCGCTGGCCGGCACACCGCGCAGCGCGGCCCGCATCCACCAACCGTAGACGACGGCGAGCTTGCCGTCTTCAGCGGTGTAATCATCCTGCAGTGGGCCGAGCGGGCGATCGCGATGCGCGAGATTCCAACCCACTGCCTTGAGTAGTTCCCGGACGACCAATGGCATCCCGCCTTGGGCCAACGCCGCATGCTCGGCCGCATGGGCGCGCACGTCGGCGGCCTCGCTCGTCACGAACGACATGTGGCAGACCCGGCAGGTCGCCAGGTCGGAACCGGAGTGCGCGTTCGGGTTAGGCACCATGTCCGGATAGGCAGTGTGGAAGCCTTGCGTCTTACTGGCATTGAAACTCCTTCGGTGGGATGGCCGGCGCACATCCATGCCTGCGCCAGCTCGATAGTCACGCACGTCAGCGCCGACGGGCTAAAAGTACCGGTCCCGGATGCCATCCCGTCCAAACGCGTGATGCAGCAACACCCGGAACTCTTCCAGCACAGCTGCAAGCGCGGCAGCGTTGATCTCAGCGGGGTCGATATACCACGCCGGCAGTTGCAGGGTATCGTCCCGCGCGGCCTCGCCCCAGGGCGCATTCCGTCCATTGGCGTGCAACGGGCGCAGGCCGCGCACGCCCACCAGCGTGACGGCGAACTGATACGGTCCGGCAACGCCCAGATCCTCCAAGCCGCGCAGCCATCTCGGCAGCAATTCATCGGCGTGGCGCTGCAGCCATGGCAGCGCGAGTCCCGGCTCGGCTAATTGGGGATCCAGATTGGTGAAGGCTTCCAGCGCGCCACTACGGAAGATCTGCACGTAGTGCGTGTACGCCCCGTCGCGATCTTCGCCGCGACGGAGAATCCCGTCCAGGTTCGGTCGCGGTCGATGCACGACCTCTACCTGCTCGAACTCTCTCGCAGCTGCCGCAGCCTGCAAGTCGATCGCGCTGCCGGGATCGGTGGCACTCAACGGATACAGGTGGATCAGGGCTGCCGGCCCTGCCTGGACCGTCAGCGGCAAACGATTAGCGTAGTGCCGCGCGATCCGACCGTTGCGAAAGGCCTCCCATACCTGCGTCGCGTGGTCCCGCGCCAGAAAGGCCTGGCGCAGGCCCTGAATATCGTACTCGCTGTTACCGCCGTCGCCCCGCACCATGAAGCGCCGGCTACCGGTGGTGCGGTGCGGCCCGGACCAGCTCTGCGGCACACGAATGCCGACAACGTGTCGACCGCCATCGACCGGCACGCACTCGATGCGCAGCCCCGATAGCCGCGGTTCCAGTCCGCTTTCGACCATCTGGATCAGGCGGCGGCGCAGGGCATCCTGGTCGGCCACCTGCAGTCCGGGCAGCCCTGACGCGGCCCCCGCCTCCTCGGCCACGCCTAGCAGCAGCCAGCCGCCCCGGGCATTGGCCAACGCGCACGCATCATCGATCAAGCCGCGGCGATGGTCCGGGTTGTCCGGGTTGAAATCGGATTTGAAGTCCAGTTCCGACGATTCGCGCGCGGCGCTGTCGAGCAGGGACTGCAGGACGTCGTTATCGAGTCGTGGCAGCATCAGTGGCCCCATCGAGGTTGTGAGGTGCGCTTGCCAGCCAAGCGCGCATGGCGGCCTCAGCCGCCTCCGGCGTGTCGGCCTGGCCGTCGGCCAGCAGCGTCTGCATGTCGGTGCTGTGGATGCGCCAGGTCCAGGTGATGGCCTTGGCCTTCTGGTCCCACTGGGCTTCCAGCAAGCAGGCGCGCACGCCAGGGCCGCGTGCATGGAAGCCGTGCCCATAGGCGGTGAAGCGGAGGACGTCGAGCGTAGTCATAAGTGTGTTTTTGTTGGGATCAGCTCATGCCGCCACTGTCAGGGTGCGCACGAACAGCTCGGCCCACTTCAGCGCCTCGAACACCAGCGGCTTGAGCACGGGCTTGGTGCCGTGCACGTCGCCCATTTGCGAGCGCAGGGTCTGCATGACGTAGGCGCCTTGTCGGAAGGCGCCCCCACGGTTCCGTACGAATAGCTTGAGCGACGCGTCATCCCAGCCGAGTTCGCGCAGCCCCGGCGCATGCTCGGCCACGGTCCTGAGCGCGACGTTGCAGCGCTCCTGGAACGTTGCCGCGGTGGGATCGCCCAGCGCATAACGCTGGTAGATCTCCGTGGTGACGGTTTCCACCGCCCCGCATGCGGCGGTGATCGCGCCGGCGAGGTCGCCATCGCGAAAGCGCGCCGCCGCTTTGGCTAGCTCGGCACGGGGCGCATCGGGCAGCTCGGCTAACTCGGCGGGATCAAACAACTCCAGTGCCACCAGCTTGGTGTCGACGATACCCCAGCCATGGCGGGCCAAGTCATCCGCGAGCGGCCCGGCGAGCTCTCGACGGCGGTCCAGCAAGATTTCGGTGATGAACACCACGACCTGCCGGTAATCGGACTCCGCTAGCCGTGCCAGTTCGCCATCCAGCGCCGAGAGCAACTGCCCCTTGGTCGCGCCGTTGCCCTGCCCGGTGGAGCGCTGGTGCAGATGGGCTAACGCCCCCATGTTCACGCCAGCACGTCCGGCGATTTCCTTAATGTCGTCAAACGTCTCAGTGCGCAGGTACGCGCGCACCGTGCCCCACGCCTGATGTGGCTCCGCCATTGGCTAACTCCTTGTTTTTGTTGGGATTGGCTCGGACCGATTTCCAAACCGGCCCATTCTGTGGGAGCAAACGCCATGCCGATAATAGCAGTTATCGGATATTAATATCATTTGAGTCTTCGGATCGATAATCTGAATATTCACAATTCAAGCGAATTTGAAATGCCATCCGATAATCCCATTCTGATTTAAACACCATACTCACAAATGTTATTGCCAGCCGCCGTCTCGACTGCCATTGCGTTCGGCGTTGTTCACTCATACCTGAACGCGCGATGCTGCTCCAGCCACTGAAAACGTCGATCGATTTCCAATGCGGGATCGGCTGCGACGATCTGGTCGAGGACCTCGGCCATATCCGCAGTCTGCCCCGACGATGCGGGCCCGCAGATCAACCAAAGGAGATCCAGGCATGCTCCTGGAGCTGTCGTCGGTACATTCGCGGACTTGATGAAATAGATGCCGTTCCACCCTCCCTCCAACGGAGAAAGATGATGGCGGACCCCTTGAAAGGCTTCCGGGAAAGCCGCGCCGGCCGCAACGCACAGCGCCGCAAGCTCCTTGGAAACGGCAGCTCTCTTGAACTGTACCTCGTTTGGCCAGATCAATTCGAATAGCGGACCGATGAAGGTGCTCCACCCCTTCTCAGGATTTCCCCCAGCGATTTGCCCGACCCATTGGCGCAGGCAATGGGCAGCGCCTCCCAGCACGGGGTGAGGAGCGTGAACCAGCAGCTCTCTTACCTCTTCGGGTGAGATTGGGGATCGCAATGTGCTGGGGGTCACGCGCCAAGTCACTAGCGGTAATAGCACCGTGGATGCGGCATGGGCCGCAGCACCGTCAACCAGCACCGTCTCGCACAACGCTGCAGAAATTATCTTCTTAAATGCGCGTGTCCCAGTGAAGCCAAGTGGAGGACCACCAAGCAGCACGGCGCGCAACGTCTTACCTTCCAGCCCATCGAGAGCCAAGCGCCGCCTGAACTCCCGCAAGGCCAGCCGCGGATGAACCGCAAGCAGGAACCCCGCGTTACGCGCGCACACACCGCGGCCGAGCCAGCCTGCGACAGTGTCGGACGATACGACCGCAGACAGCCGCCTTTGGTCAGACTCCGATATTCCGCTGGTGACCCGCCGCTGATCCATCGAGGAAAGCAGCCACTCCACCAGCCGACCGGTTGGCCTATTGATCACTCGATCATAGAAGTGAGGCGCGTCTTCCTGACTGATTTCGGGCTCATGGGCCTCGGCGAGGCGCCACAAGCGATCCCACCACGCGCTTGTTATGCCGTCATCCTCCGTTGCGCTCTGACAGGCCGCCGACAGCAGGTGGCTGAGGGGGGACAACTGCTGCGCGAGAAACTCGTCGCTGGCATTCCATAGTCTGGAGAACACCTTGGCCACGAGCGCCGATACCCCGGCACGCGTTCCCTCCTGAATCGTCGCAGACACGAGAGCGTTGAGGAAGTCCGACCAGAGCCGGCCGTTTTCGGCTGTCGGCTCGGCATCCTTGAGAACTTCGAACGCAGCGGTCGGGTCGGCACGGGAGTAAGCCGACCAGCTCGCTTGCGCCTCGAAATCCCTCTCGTTGTAGAGCTGTCGTGCCATGTCAAGACGCGCTTCTGGAACTGCGCTGGCGAGGGGGGCTGGGTCCCCCGAAGCATGTCTCACGCCGGACATGTAGGAGCCGAAAAGATCCTGCTCCTCATAGTCACCCACGATGAAGGGATACTGGTCCGCAATGGATGCCAGCGTGGCGTGGCCGACGTCCGGCAGTACGCCGGCCAGTCGGATGGGCGTCAGGAGCAACCAGACCCGGTGACTCCGCGCTTGGGGTCGCCAATCTGCCTCCCCTTTCGCCGCGTCATACCCCGCATACAGCGAGGGGGATTCGTCCAGGATCCGCCTGACAATCTGCTCGATAATCTGCGGGTCTGCGCCACCGATTCGCTCCCTGAGTGCGAGAACCAGTTCCCGCCGCATCGACCAAAAGGCGTCGCCCGGTAACGCCAGAATATTCTCGGCTGCCTGGTCGCTGTCGAACAGCGCGGTATTGCGTTGCGCATGGACCCACATTCGCTGGCCCAACGTCCCCGGGAGACTGCGCCAGGAGCGCGCCAGGCTTCGGGCGTACTCGATATCCTCCTCAACCAGTTGCGGCAGAAGATCGGTGAGCAGCACGCATAGGTGTACGACGCCATCCTGAAATTGGTTCTGGTCATGCGACTCTACGCTTGGCACGCTTCGGTCCATGCCGTCCCAATCGGGGCTGATCAGGTCCACCTCCATCGCCGAGAAGCCTACGTTCACGAGCGCTTCCGTGCAAAGCTGGGCCAGCCTCTTCCTGCTTCCTGGTAGGGCTCGGACGGCAGCGTTGAGGTCTGCCATCTCACTGTTGTCGTCCAGATCCAGCGATACATGCAGGATGTCCCGTAGCGAGCGCACTTCCCCCGGTTGCTCGGCGCCGTCCATGCGCCATTTCGCTTTCACTTGTACCTCCGGTGTCAGGATGCGAACGGCCTGTCGCAGGTCACGGTCGGTTCGTCCGGGGCTCTCAACGGCCCGCGCAACGGAATACTGGTGCATGGTTGCGTCGCCCGTGCGATATGACGAGCTGATGAGGGTTCTCCACGCAAGCGCCCAGGGATGGGGTGTCGTTTCGAGCGGGAACGACAATCGCTGATTCAGGGCATCGAGCAGGCCTTGTCCCAGGCGGCCTCGCCATGCGATGGCCACTTCCACCCGTGTCTGGCTGGTCAGATCCCTGGCGCACCAATTCGCAATCACGGTGGGAGCTTCGTCGGCAGCCCACAGCTTCGCTGATTGGAAGTAGTCGAACCACGAGGGATCTGTTACGGAGGCGACCACAATATCCCAAAGATCGCCCTTTCCGCTCAGCAACCATTCGAGCTCGTCGCGCTGGAACTCTGTGGTGCTGGCAAACGGCGATTGCAGAATGGCGGTGGCACGCGCTTTGCGTCCTGCGCGGGGCCGCTCCACGAAGTCGGCAAGCTGCGCGAGGTCACGCCATAGCGCAGCATACCGGTCCGAGTCGCCCTCAGGGCCTCTTCGGTAGACCAACGGCGTCACGGCGATGGTCGACCACCGCGCATCTGCTTCCTCCGGATGCTCGTCATATGCGTCGAGCGCGTAGACCGTCCGAAGATCTTCAAACCGGTCCCGGTCACCTTCCAGCAAATTCAGAAAGTATCGAACCGGTGCATCGCTGGCGCTGTAGCCGATGAGCACGATGGTTTTGCAGCGCACAAGGTCGAACAGGAAGCGCGCAGCCCATCCCGATCGCATGTAGGCGTCGCCATATTCTGCGCTGGAGAGCACGAGCGGGGTCGCATCCAAGCCCAGCGCGGAATCCAGAATCCGTCCATGAAGATGGATGATGCCATGGCACATGTCGCTGCCCGGCGGCGGTAGTGCCTGCCCGGCGAGGCTCTGACGCTTCCCACAGCCAGTTCCCTCGCTCTCTTCGACAGCGCGCTCGAACAATGTGTCGAAGTTCGTTGTGACGAGCACGATCCGATTGTCCCGCGCCCTGGAGAGCCGGAGCAGAATCTCGTGGCGGACCAGATCGGGGTTGGGCAGCGACAGGACATTTGTCACTTCGCGATACAAGGAATCAGGGTTGACCAATCGTCGCGACAAGGCGCCCAAGGCTTCTTCGTATCGTCCAGCCCTAATTGCTACACACTCGCCAGCGGTACTCTCAGCGCCGAGACGTTCATACACCTGCGCGACAAGATCGCCGAACATCGGCAGCTGTGGTGCACTGACGCCAGCGCCGCACAGAAAGGCGACGTCACCATCCAGCATGGCGTCAATCAGCGTGTTCGGGAATACCGGCCCGTCCTCTGAGAATCTCAGGCTCACTGTTCTTGCCCCCATTGTTTTCTTTAATAACCCACGATCCGGGACCAATCATTTCACCAAGCGCCCAACGGTCTGAGGGATGGCATCCCTGGATCCCAGCATGGCAATGTCTGGCGGTACCATTCGCACGCGCGACCTGTCGGCGATAAGAGACAGTAGCGGCCAGGGCCGATCAATGTGCCGGCCGTGCCAGGCGCGCATGGTACTTCGCCGCCTCGGCGCGCACCCGCCGCTGCTCGGCGGTCACATAGGTGCTGGTGGTCTGCAGCGACGCGTGCCCGAGCACGCGCTGCACCACGTCGAGCGGCATGTCGGCCGCCACTGCCTGGGTGCCGAAGGTGTGGCGCAGCGCGTGCGGCGAGGTGCCATGCAGCTGGCGGCGCTCGGTTTCGCTCAGATCCGGCAGCTGGTCCAGCAGCTGCTCGGTCGCCCAGCGCATCAGCGCGCGTGCGCCGCGCACCGAGTAGCCGCCCGAGTTGGAGCCTGAGCGGCCGCGTTGCTTGCCTTGGCCGCCCTGCCCTGCCGCGTCGGGCTCCATCCCGGCCTCTGCCCCCAATCCGAACTTGGCCCGCGCCCGCGGCGTCGGCGGCACCACCAGCGGCGCCACCAGGGGCCCGACCGCATCCTCGGCGGCGAAGACCAGTCCCCGGTCGCGCCAGTGCGCGCCGAGCGCCGCGACGCACGTATCGGACAACGGCACGAAGCGCTCCTTTCTGCCCTTGCCGACCACGCCCAGCCACCAGGTCGCGGGCACCTCGCCATCGGCCGGCAGCCAGGTCAGCGCCTCGCGGGTCGCCGCCGCGGCCTCGGCCACACGCAGGCCGGCGTCGCCCATCAGCAGCAGCAGCGCCCGGGCGGCCCGCCATCGCGCGGCCTGCGGCTCGGCTTCGTCTCCCGCGTCACCCGCACGGGCCCCCAGTTCGTGACGCACGCGTGTCCACAGGTCCAGCGGCAGCGCGCGCTCGACCCGCATCGGCGCCGCGCGCTTGACCGCGACCGGGTCGCGCACCGCGCGCCACGGGTTGCCGGCCAGGTAGCGCACGTTGACCAGCCAGTCAAAGGCGGCGCGCAGCGCGCGCACCGCGTAGCGCTGGCTCGCCGGCGACAGGCCGCCCGGCGCGAACGGGCGCCAGCGGCCCGAGGCGCGCGACACTGGCGCGCCGGTGAAGGCGGCCGACGGCGCGGCGAGGAAACGCTTGTAGGCCTCGCAGTCCTCGACCGTCAGCGAGGACAGCGCCACGCCGCGCTCGGCGACAGCCCACAGCAGCAGGCGCTCGAGCTCGCGCCGGTAAGCGCGCTGGGTGGCATCCTGCCCGCTGAAGCCTGCCAGGTAGGCGCGCACCGCGTCGAGGTCGTGGCGCGCCCGCACATACGGGAACAGTGCCGCGCGGTTGGAGCCGCGCTCGCCGGACAGCGCGTGTGGCAGCGCCATGCGCTCGAGCGGCACGAGCCGTCGTGTCGGGCTGTCGCCCTGCCCTGCCGGTGCGAGCTCGATGCGCTCGTTCACCGCCACGGCCAGTTCCGGTGGCGCGTCCTCGCGCACGTCGGCGTCCACTGCCAGACCGAGCGACCCTTCGTGCCGGCGCAGCCAGGCCACGAGCGCGCGCGCGCGGCCCGGGCCGATGCGCGGCAGCGCGCGCCACCACGCGGGCCCGCGCACGTTGATCCAGCCGACCAGGTCGGCGAGCGTGGCGATATTGGCGCCCGTGAGGCGCTGCGCCACCAGCGGACGGAACCACAGACCCACCGCGTGCGCGGGCGCCGGCACGGCCACCGCCAGGCGCGCGGCCTGCTCGACCAGCCGCAGCGACGCCGCACCCAGGCGCGCGTGGCCATGCCGCGCGATCGACGCCTTGAGGTGCTCGGCCAGCACCGGCGAGCCGTGCAGGATCGCCAGGCGCACCAGGTCGTCGCGCATCGTGCGCAGGAAGCGCTCGGGGTCGGCCAGCGCGGCGTCAGCTGGATCCGCAAGGTCGGCCAGCGCGCCGGCGTCCAGGTACTGGCGCGCGACGGTGGCCACGGGAATTCCCTGCACCCAGGCGCGCAGCGCCGCGAACTCGGTGCGGGAATACTGGCGCGGCGCCGGCGTGGTCAGGGTCTGGGGACGGTTGGCCATCGTATTGCGATCGGTTTGGCGTTAGCTATCGCGCGCGGGCTTGCCCGCCGCGTAGGCGAGCGCGGCGCGCAGCGCGCGCGTGGTCACCGTGTCGTCGGTTCTCGCCCAGGCGTGCGGTTCGGCGCGCTCGCTGGCAGGCGCCAGCGCCTTGACGGCGGCGGCCGTCGCGGCAAAGTACCAGTCCGACAACAGGTAGCCGATGGCCTGTGCCAGGTGCTCGGCCTCCCAGCGATCCGGGTCGCGCTGCGCGCGCTCGAGCTGATCGAGCACCGCCCCGATCAGCTCGGCGACGATCGCCTGCTGGCGGTAGCTTGGCGCGGCGCGGAATTCATCGTCGCTTGGCAGCGTGTGCAACACCTCGTCTCGGTTCATGGCGGCTCCCTTTGGACGGTCCAATGCGCGGACCGGACTGTGCACGTTAGCGCACACACGTATGGCCAAAGTGGCAGAACCTCGATTTTAGCCCATTAACGTCAATGCCGCTAATACGACTTAGCGGCATTGCGAGCCTCGTGACCGCCCTGCTCCCATCCCACGCTACGCCAAATCGTCAACCTTGGGAGCGACCCCTACAGGTCTGCCTGGGGATCCTCGTCCTTGTCTGAATAAATTCAGTTATCGGCATGAAGGCGGAACACGAAAAAGCCGCCCGCGGCGGCTTGGAGCCTACTTGGCAGTGTCGTCGTCCCGTCGGCGGGGAGTTGCTCGCCACTTCCATAGGAGGATATCGATCACCCGCAAAAAATAGGGGAATTAAAGCGTTGCCGACTACACGTCCTACGTCGTCCAAATGTTCGCGCGCGGAACTCCAGAACCAGGCGAACCAGACGATGGCATTCACAACCCTAAGAACGTTACGCACGGTGGTCTCTCCGATGTTTCGAGCAGGTGTCCATTTCAAAGAAGCGCTCGATGTCGAAATTTTGGGCGTTTAGCCGTTATCGGCATGGTGGCCTGTGGCGAAAAAACCGCCCGGATGGCGGTTCCGCCTACCTACCAGTCCGAACCGCGTCGACCAGCGCGCGCAGCCGTTCCTGGTCGCCCACGCTCTGCTGGCTGGCCGTAACATCGTTCCAGAGGTCGAAACACCCGCCGGCGATGAGGTACTGGTTCAGTCGGCTCGCCTCGGTCCCATTTGATGCCGCGAACTTCCGGCAGCTGTCGATTTGGCGCTCCAACGCCGCGGTGAGTTCGACATAGGAGATGCTTGGCGCGCGCCGCGCCTCGTCGGCGCGCTCAGCGTCGATTTCAGCCTGCGTGCGCATGTCGCGGCGCACTTCGCGTTGAAAACCACTCATGCTTTCCTCCCTGCCCCTCGGGGCGTTTTTTCTGTTGTTGATCTAGCGCCACCAACCAGACGTTTGTCCCTCGAGGCCTACTAACGCGTCTTGCACCCGCTTGAAAATGGCGGGGTCATGTACGGCGCCCTTGTTCTTGTTGAAGTGCTTCGCCGTCGCAAAGGCCTCTTTGCGCGTGAGTTGCAGCGTCGCAAGAGCCTTCTGGTCCTTACGTTCAAAGCTCAAATGAACCGTGAAGGTCTCGTCGGCAGGTTCCACTATAAGAACCTGAGGGAACCCCCCGAACGTGAAATTGTTCACTTGTAGATCGTGAATGGCGGCCACGGCGATCGAGCCCGCGATCCTTCCCCCTGCCCCGTGGGGCGCTTTTCTCTGTTCTCAGTCGGCAATCCATCAGGGTTTTCAATCCCTCCGGGCCGGCATACACCGTGCCGCTCGCGCGGGCCTGTGCCGCCTCGGCTTCGTGTGCCACTTCGTCAGGCGTGCGCAGGTACGTGCGCACCTCTCTCTGGAATCCGTCCATCGGTTTCTCCTGTGCCCTGGGGGCGTTTTCGTCATTCCGCGTTGCTTTGGTCACCCCGAGCGCTGCGCTGCAGGTCTGCGATCACGGCCCGCGTCTGCATGTCCGTGTCGATCGCCCGCTCGAATGGCATGTCGCCGGGCAGCTCGATGCGCCAGCCGTCGGCATGCGGCTCCGCCAGCGACAGTAGATGCCGGAGCGGCGTGCGTCGTCACGGAAGCCGTCCAGCAAGGTAGCCAGCGTTTCCGCGCGCGCCTTCCAGTCTGTCTTGTCCCAGCTACGGTCGTCTTCCATCGTCGGCCCTCCCGGGCGCTGTCTGCCCGCCAGGGGCGTTTTCAGTGGCGTCGATCGCCGGGGGGGCGTCACTTTTTCCAACGTCAGAAATGGGGCAAGCGATTAGCTCAGCGCGGGTCGCGCAGGATGACATAGCCCGGGTCGCAGTGGTCCTGCCCCGCCTGCTCGGCCTCCTCGTGCGAGGCGAACGCACCGGCCTCACTGAGTTTGGCGGTGAATCCCACGTCGCCCCCTGTCGGGCACAGGTAGTCGTTGCCACTGCGCACGATCCATCCCCGATTCTGGTCCATCGACTTTGATTCCCTCCGGCTGCCGGTGCGGGGCGCCTCCAGGTGCGCCGCTGATTCCCCAACAGGGGCGTTTTCTCTTCATTGGGCCCGTTGGCCGGATGACATCCGATCAGGCCGGAGAGCGCGCCGAACTAGTATTCACAGTCCTCGCAACCTATTCCCGATGGACGGTCAGAGCGCCGATGGCGCACGCGCAAATTGTCAGATGGTTCGATCGGCAGGCCGGGCACAGTGTAAGGCCAGTCCCGGATCGTCGGTAGCAGCCTGCCACGGCAGCGTGACCCGTGCTTGCAGCTTGCCGTCGACCGTGCGACGGACGCGGACAGCACCACCGGCAGGGACGCGAGCCCACGTTTCGCTGGCGATCATGCCTAGATCCCTCAGCTTGGTCGAGCTCACGAAGAGGGTATCGCCCTCGAAATCTGACGGGCTCATGGCCGCATACCGGCATGCGGCGGCCGCCAGTTCGGAATGCATATCCGTGGGAGTCATTGTCAGGTGCTGTGTCATCGATGTATCTCAGTCTGCCTGTTGGGCCATGCTCGCACTCCTGATGGCCAGGCTTCGTCACGTTGGTCAATGCGCCGAGTGCCCAACTTCTGGCTCGCGCTTCAAGACACCCATGTCGTGAGCAAGGGCGACGCCAGCAAGGAGGCTCTGCAGCGAAGCAGCCAGACAGCAATGCTGGGCTTCTGGTTCTTGGTGGTTTGGGACATACGATTCTCCATAAATGATATTGGCGAATTGGCCAGCTGCCAGTGAGAGTTTCTTAATCACTGCGTCTGCCCTTCCGCCCTTCTTCTGACGTTGGAAAAAGCAGCCATGAAGGCGCTCTGCACTGGATGGAAATAGTGCGGCGTTCATAAACGCTGTCAAGGACGGATTATCTGGTGTGTGAAACTCGCGGCGTGCGTCCCCTCGGCCTTGCGCCTCGTTTCGTCAAAACTCGCGATCTTCTTCTCGTTCGTACCACTTGTCGATGCCAGCAGCACGTAGGGAAGCGATCGGTGCGGGATCAGGATCAAGCTCGACCCAACGGAAACAGGTACGACTCCCTGGCGCGCTCTCGCAAATATGAAACCCGTTCTTCACGTAGCGCCAAATTGGCTGGCCAGCCACTCGTAAGCCGGTATCCATTCGTGCCCCGTACACGTCGTATTCGCTCGGTGTCGGTCCACTATCTTCGCTCGCGCAAGCTTGAATATGGTCGGCTAGCGCGGGATACCCCCCCTGGAGTGCGCTTACAAAACCGGTCGAGGGGGTCGGGCATTGGCGCGGGATTTCTGACGTTGGAAATTTTTTGGGCGACGGGCGCTAGCTGCTAGGCAGGGCTGGGCGCGAGAACTAAGCTGTGCTTGGCCGACGGCGCTGTCGGCGCCTTTGCCGGCAAGCGCCCTGAAAAATCAGCGCCCATAGTCGGTCATGGAGGGATTAATCCCCCCTCTTGCCGTAGCGAGAGCGCAACCGTTGGATGGCCACGGTCTTCTTGTGGTGCTCCTCCGCAATAGCAGACTCGCGCTGTAAGCGTCGTTCCCGTCGCGCTGCAATCCTCCTGGCTCGGTTCAGATGCCAGCCGCGAAGAGGAGTTCCGCGCCTGATATGTGGTCTCAGGAAGGTCTCAACGGCGAAGTGTAGCTGCGCCAGTTCCGACAATTCGGTGAGGCCATAAGAGCCTAAGGGGGCGAGGAGCTGGAGGGCAACTATCGATACGAGGAGGGCACCAAGGACAAATAGAGCGATCAGCATGGGGCCTTCTCTTGACTGTAGCGAACCTGTCGAACGCGCCTCGAGCAACCTGTCAATGTGCGCGATCTGCTCCTGGACAACTCTCCGGCGCTTGATACGACGACCGGCCATCCCAGCAGCGATGGCAAAGCACGCACACACGATGCTGGCAAGGCTATAGATTTCTAAAGCTTGTTTTCTTGTCTTTGCATTGTCTTTCGGCACAGCAGACACCTTCCTTGAGCCCAATTGATGCGTTGCACTGCAATGCTTTATATATCGCATACATAGGGCGCAAGGGGCGTGCGTGCATTGGTCCGCTAGTTTCCAACGTTGGAAATTTCGACGTCATGCCAGCCCCGGCGCGCTACCTCTGCAACGTGATGCTGCGGCTCAGATCCACATCGGTCCAATCTGGAACGCCATGCTGGTAATGGACTCGGGCATAAGTGCCTTTGGCGGGCGGTGCATGCCAATGCTCAGTTGGATGGAGGACGACGATACCCCTGCCAACGTCTTGGACTAGGCAGCGGGCATCAGCCCAGAGGATTCGCCCTAGGTAATGCCCAGATTCGTAATTGCCCTGCTGCACTGTGGCATTGATTTCTGCCAGGAAATTCCGAAGGGGCTCGGACTGGTCGATCAACTCTGAGGCGGGTGGCGGGGGCGCCAATCGCGCGTGCGCAGGCGAGAGGCGATGGAGTTCCGCCTCTAAGATTGCCGGAATACGATGGACCAATTCGGGGTCCATCTGCATATTTTCGATGCAGGAAGCCAAGTACTCTCGGTCGGTGCTGAGCGTTTCCGTAGCCCGTGCGAAGGATTTCAGGATGGCATTCCCGTATGCGCCTTCGGCTTTGGTAAGCGCCTCCGCTGGAATGCTTCCCCATCCTTCAATCATCATTGCCAGGTCAATGATGTCGCGATGCATGCTCTGCCGGTCGCCCTGGCGGTCATCGTTCGCCAGCAGCTTCTCCGCATACATGTCCGAACGACTCAGGACAGGAACACCGAAGGCTGGCTCGAGCTCTCCCTCGATCTGGATGCGGCCCTCCAGGACGAACTCTAACTTCAGCGGTACTCCGTCGAGAGCGGCGAACGTCCGAATGCCGTATTGATCGGTCTTTACTTCCCGCATCAGCTCGATGTCGCTAGTAGCGACGCCTTGGAGCCCAGGCTTTTCGCGAATCGCTTCGCGCAACTTCCGGTAGCCTTCCGAAGATCCACAGAGAAAATCGACGTCGACGGACTCGCGATACTCTTCCAGGCCGGGCGAAAGGACAATCGCAGTCCCACCTGCAAAATAAGTATCGCACTCACGCAACAACTTACCATCCAGTTTGGACAGCAAGGCTGCAATGCGCTGATGGTGCTCGCGCTTAAACAAGAAGCACCCCGTGACCAAACTGGCGTGCGAGCCGCTTCACGAGGGTTCTCTCCTTGGGAGTCATATGCGGCGCATCCACGTGGCGCCAGTTCGCCTCGTAAACGGCGAGTGCCTCCCTGTCGTCCAGCTTAGTCGTACCAGGACGATTCCATAGGAGCATGCGGAGTTGAGGATATTCGGTGAGAGTAACCATAATCTTTCCCTTGCTCTGCAGTATGGCAAAGGATACCTGCTTTGTCCAACGCCCTTCCAACGTTGGAAACCCGTTGGCAGGTCTACCGCGCACTCTCGCGCACTCTGCACCCATCGTAGACGGAATGGCAGGCTACGCGACTTTGGGAACAACGTGGGCGGATAGACGGTTTTCGACTCCAGCCCAACTAGCTGCACGAGGCAGTGGCAACATTACTTTCATGGGCCCATCCCCCGCCATCAGGTATGCGTCACTGATTCGATGAAGGGAAAGTAAAGCGAAGTCTTCGACACAATATCCGGCAGCCGCGGCCGCCTCAGCGAGCCGGTTATAGTCGCTGGGGTGCATCGCAAGAGGGAGCATCGTCTTCTGCATCATAAGAACCCTTTGGTGTGCATGCCTAAACAATACTATAAAAAAAGCATCAAAGGCCGATACCTACATGCCGGATTGTGATGTTGCCATGCATATCCAGTGCCGCCTAGCTCACAGAAAGTTACTTATATACCACAATTTCCTTGCGAGTGGGGGAAGACGGAATTGGTGAGACTGGGACGGATTTGTGAGACTGCAGATACCGAAATAGTGAGACTACTCGGACGCACGCCAGCTCGCACAACAGTGTCGGCTGTAGTTCG
>NZ_JBWKQZ010000022.1:0-149320 GCF_059419025.1 Cupriavidus sp. GW821-FHT07C08 | reverse complement strand
TTTGAGCCGAGACGCCCAGAAACTCCGCCGCCTCTTGTATGCTGACCATCGTGCGTGACATGCGCAAATTGTGCATACCTGCGTAGGAGTGCGCAACTACGTTTGCGGCAGTTCAAGCCCTGCGCCTGATTGGGCCGGTCGTCGAAGCTGCCGTCCTTGAGCAGCACCGGACGCGTGGCGAAGGCATCCACCCGCGCGCTGCCCTGACTTGAGCCAAGCCTCAGTCCGTCGAAGGCGCGCCGCACATTGGGGGCATCGCGGATCGAAACCAGGCGCTGCGCGCCGAATGCCATTTCCTGCCGGCCCATGCGCACCAGCAGCGGGTCCTGCGCGGGCGCCGGGAGCGGCACGCGCAGGTCGACGAATGCCTGCTGCACCTCGAGCTGGTCGACATAGGGCGGCGTGGTGACGTCCTTGCCCATGGCCAGCTGGTTGCCCAGCTGCACGAACGCGCGCAGGGATTCACCGGCATGCAGGTCGGCATGCAGCAGCGCCCGGTGCATCAGGTAGCCATCGCTACGCGGACCCGGCACGCCGAAATTGCTGGCCGAGTAGTCCTCAAAGCGCTCGCGGATCTCTCCGCCGAGGCTCAGGAACCAGCCAGAACTGCCGAGCGGGACATACTTGACCGGATCCCAGAAACCCGTGCGCATGGCCGGATCGCGCAGGTAGCGATAGTCCTCGTCATAGCGCAACAGCTTGAACGGGGGCGGCACGCCCGGCGGGGACGGCAGCGGCTGAGCCCTGGCGCCGCCGACGGCGGTGAGCAGCAAGAGTGCGACGGGCAGAGCAGCCCATGGACGGCGCGCGCGACAGGCACCGGCGGGACTGCAAGGGGAACATGCCTTCCGTCGGGCCATCGGGCACCTGGCTGCGGGAAACGGCCGGCATACGAAGTACACGATGGCACGGAGCGCACGGGGACGCACCGAAAGCTGGCGGCCGGATACGGACAAATATGGACAATCCCGCGGACAGATTCAAACCCAATCCGGCACCGTGCGCGCCCAAAAACAAAAAAGGGCCAGATGGCCCTTTCTTGCTGCAAGGATGATCCGCGGATCAGCCAGCGAAGTTCTTGCTGGCGAAGTCCCAGTTCACGACGTTCCAGAATGCCTCGACGTACTTCGGGCGGGCATTGCGGTAGTCGATGTAGTAGGCGTGTTCCCACACGTCGCAGGTCAGCAGCGCCTTGGCGTCGGTGGTCAGCGGGGTGGCGGCGTTGGAGGTCGAGACCAGGTCCAGCGAGCCGTCGGTCTTCTTGACCAGCCAGGCCCAGCCCGAACCGAAGGTGCCCACGGCGGTCTTGGTGAACTCTTCCTTGAACTTGTCGAACGAGCCCCACTTGGCGTTGATGGCATCAGCCAGCGCGCCGGTCGGCTGGCCGCCGCCGTTGGGCTTCATCGAGTCCCAGTAGAAGGTGTGGTTCCACACCTGGGCAGCGTTGTTGAAGATGCCGCCCGACGACTTCTTGACGATCTCTTCCAGGGTCGAGTTCTCGAACTCGGTGCCCTTGATGAGGTTATTCAGGTTGGTGACGTAGGTCTGGTGGTGCTTGTCATGATGGAACTCCAGCGTCTCCTTGGAGATGTGCGGAGCCAGGGCATCATGCGCGTACGGGAGCGGGGGGAGCTTGTGTTCCATTGTTCTGTCTCTGTGGGTTGGGGTTGTGGGTCCGGAATTGCCGATTGTAGGGGACTTGCAAGACCCGCGCAAACCGCGGGACAAAGCCCCCTGCTCCGATGTTAGTTTGTCCGGGCAGGGGTTTCCGGGGGGATTTCCGCCCGGCTTGCCGGAACGCTTCGGGCCCGCCGCGGCATCGCGAATGGGAGGCGTTCCCGGGCGGCGCAGGCGCTCAGAAATCCAGCAGCTTGGCCTGCACGCCGGCAATCGCCAGGTCGGCAACGCCCTCGGCCAGGTGCGCTTCGAGCACGCTGCCGGCGCGGATCTCGGCGGGCGAGCGCAGCGCGCGTCCGCGCTGGTCCAGCAGCACCGCATAGCCGCGTTCCAGCGTACGCTGCGGCGCCAGCAGCTCGAGCGCGCCGGCGCTGCGCGCCAGGCGCTGGCCGGCGCGCTCGTGCTGGCGTGCGGCGGCGGCCTGCAGGCGTTGCCACAGGCGGGCCACGTCTGCATGGGCGGCGCTGGCATCGGGACGGCACGCGCTCCAGCGCATCGCCAGCAATTGCTGGCGGTGGCGCTGCGACACCACCGTGTCACGCAATGCCGACCGCAAATGTCGGGCCAGATTGTCGACGCGCGCGCGCCGCTCCTGCAGTTGCGCCTGCGGGCTGCGCACGCGCCGCGCCAGCCAGTCCAGGTGCTGCGCGCGCAGGTCCAGCCCGCGCCGCATGCACTGTGTGAGCGCGTCGCGTGCACGCATCGCCTGCGCCAGCAGGTGCGCGCGATCCGGGCTGACCAGCTCGGCCGCGCCGGTCGGCGTGGGTGCACGCACGTCGGCGACAAAGTCGGCGATGGTGAAGTCGGTTTCGTGGCCCACGCCGGAGATGACCGGCAGCGCGCAGCGCGCGATTGCCTGCGCCACCACCTCTTCGTTGAACGACCACAGGTCTTCGATGCTGCCCCCGCCGCGGCACAGGATCAACACGTCGCACTCGCGCCGCGCACTGGCCGCATCGAGCATGTCGGCGATCTTCTGCGCCGCGCCCGCGCCCTGCACCGGTACCGGATAGACCACCACCGGCACATGCGGCGCGCGCCGGCGCAAGGTGGTCAGCACATCGCGCAGCGCCGCCGCCTGCAGCGAGGTGACCACGCCGATGGTGCGCGGATGCGCCGGCACCGGGCGCTTGCGCTCCGGCGCGAACAGCCCCGCCTGCGCCAGCTTTTCCTTCAGGCGCAGGAAGGCTTCGTACAGGTTGCCCAGCCCCGCCCGGCGCATTGCCTCCACGCCCAGTTGCACCTCGCCACGCGCCTCATACATGGTGACCACGGCGCGCACCTCCACCGCCTCGCCCTCGCGCGGCTGGAAGTCGACATGCTGGTTGCGCCCGCGGAACATCACGCAGCGGATCTGCGCGCGGGCATCCTTGAGCGAGAAATACCAGTGCCCGCTGGCGGCGCGCGTGAAATTGGAAATCTCGCCGCGCACCCAGGCCAGCGGAAAACTGCGTTCCAGCAGCCTGGCGATGGTGTGGTTCAGCTCACCGACAGGGATGACGTCGCGACCGCTGCGCGGCGCGGTGGAGGAAGGGTTACGCGAAAAATTCGGCAAGTCTGGCATAGCGCACTGGTGGCAAGCGGCGTGAATGGGACATGTCCACAGCATAACCGCTATGTCAAGGGGGTAGCATTGATGCCGGCGCCCTGCCCCGAAAGTCGCATGGGTTCGTCCAACCCTTTGATTCTTATGAGTTTTACGAGCAAAACAAAAATTAGGCAATATAACCAATTCTCTTTTGCATCAATCACTTACATAGCGCGTGGCAGGCTTGTTCACAAAGTTATCCACAGCTTCTCTGGATAAAAGGCGCCGTAAACCACACTTTTCCGGCGCAAGTGGCCCCAAAACCGCTTGCTGCCCGATGGAAAGCGGCCGACCCGGCGCGTGGCGTATCAGAGCGCCGCGGGCCGTCCGGGGCGCAGCGTCAATGCTGCATTTGCACAAATTCTGGGCAGGACGATGGGAGGCCATATAAATCAATGGGTTAACCTGCTTCTCCCGGATTTGTCCACAGGCCGTCCACAATGCTCTCCCTGCGGAATGTGGAAAAACCCGGTTTCTGCCCTGCCTGGCGCCACATCGACCGCGGGCCGCACGGATACACCCGTTTGCCTATTTTTTGAGCAGTTCAAGGTACCGCCTTATAAATCAAAGGCTTAGGTGACCTCTCAGGCAGCTTTCCACAAGCGCTCCACAATCCTGTCCCGGCGCTGTGTGGAAAGCCGCACAGGAATGCGTGCCAGCAGACCGACGCGCCCCGCCAGGTTGTGGAAAGCGGTGCCTGGCGGCGTGCACCATGCGCCGCAGGGTCTGCGGCAGGCTTTTGCACAAAATTTAAGCAGGAATATCTTTGCCCTTACGGATCAATGCGTTAGCACGCTTGTCAGGCAGCTTTCCACAATCGATCCACAACACTGTCCCGCTTTGCTGTGGAAATGGGCGATGCGTGGCCGAGACAGCGTCGGGTGCCGTCTTGCCGTGCGACAGGGCGCAGGTTAGAGTGGCGCCTGATTTTTCAGAGCAATGCCGGAGCGCGCGCCGCCAGCGGCCTGACGCGCATCAAGGCATGCCGTCCAGGTGGTTTGGGGTTTTGTTATTCGGTTGTCGATCCCGGGGGTCCAATTGTTTTCCATCATTCAAGCGGCCGGCTGGCCGATCTGGCCGCTGTTGCTCGCCTCGATCATCGCGCTGGCGCTGATCGTCGAACGTTTTCTCACCCTCAAGCGCAGCAAGGTCCTGCCCGCCAGGCTCTATGAAGAGGCGCTGGCGGCCGCGCAGCAACGCCGCGCCACGCCGGAAGTGGTCAACACGCTTGAGCAGAACTCACCGCTGGGCCGGGTACTGGCCGCCGGGCTGCGCCACGTGGTGCTGCAGCCGCATACCTCGCGCGATGCCGCCAAGGACGTGGTGGAGGAAGCCGGCCGCGTGGTCGCGCATGAGCTGGAGCGCTACCTGAACGCGCTCGGCACGATCGCCTCGGTGGCGCCGCTGATGGGCCTGCTGGGCACGGTGATCGGCATGATCGAGATCTTCGGCAGCCAGGGCGGCACCGGCGCAAGCCCTGAGCAGCTGGCGCACGGCATCTCGGTGGCGCTGTACAACACCGCCTTCGGCCTGATCGTGGCCATCCCGGCGCTGATCTTCTGGCGCTACTTCCGCCGCCGCGTGGATGACTACGTGGCCGAGCTGGAATTCCGCGCCACGTCGTTCCTCGACGCGATCCTGCCGCAACGCCGCGCCTGATCGCCGAACGGAACGAACGCCATGCAATTCCGTTCCCGCCAGCGGCGCGAAGAGCCGGAGATCAACCTGATCCCGCTGATCGACGTGCTGCTCGTGATCCTGATCTTCCTGATGATCACGACCACCTACTCGCGCTTTACCGAGCTGCAGATCCAGCTGCCCACCGCCGACGCCGAGCGCGCCCAGCAGCGGCCGCGGGAGATCGTGGTGTCGGTGTCATCGCGCGGGGTCTACTCCGTCAACAAGCAGGTGATGGAGCAGAAGGACGTCACCAGCCTGGCCGACCAGCTGCGCGCCGCCTCGGGCACCGGTGCCGGCGGCCAGCCGCCGGTGGTGATCGTCAATGCCGACGCGCAGGCCAGCCACCAGGCCGTGATCAACGTGATGGAGGCCGCGCGGCTGGCCGGGCTGTCGCGCCTGACCTTCGCCACGCAGAGCGCGCAGCCGCGCTGACTGCGGGCGCCCTGGCGCAGGCGGCCGGCGGGCTTGCCGCATGCGCTGCGCAATGCCCATAATGGATGAGCCGTCCGCGCCCTCAGGGGCGAAGCCGCGGGCACACTACAATCTCATCCCAACCACCGTCTCCACCGCCCGCCGCGCCCATGCCCGTTCCCCGACATGCCCTTGCCGACTTCGTGACCGCCCAGTGGCAACGCCGCGGCTGGTTCGCGTGGGTGATGCTGCCGTTCTCGCTGCTGTTCGGGCTGATCGCGCGGGTGCGCCGTCATGGCTACCAGCGTGGCTGGTTCAAGTCGACGCGCCTGCCCATGCCGGTGGTGGTGGTCGGCAACGTGACCGTGGGCGGCACCGGCAAGACGCCGGCGGTGATCGCGCTGGCACAAGCGCTGACCGAGGCGGGGCTGCGCCCCGGCGTGGTGTCGCGCGGCTACGGTGTGGAACTCAAGCACCCGCGCCGCGTGAAGCCGACCTCGAAGGCGTCCGACGTAGGCGATGAGCCGCTCCTGATCGCGCGCGCCACCGACGTGCCGGTCTGGGTCTTCCCCGACCGGGCGCTGTGCGCGCAGACCATGCTGGTATCGCACCCGGGCGTCAATGTGCTGCTGCTCGACGACGGCCTGCAGCACTACAAGCTGCAGCGCGACTTCGAGATCGTGATGTTCGACTCGCGCATGGGCGGCAACGGCCTGCTGCTGCCGGCCGGCCCGCTGCGCGAGCCGCTTTCGCGCCCGCGCGACGCGACGCTGATCAACGACCCCACCTTCCGCGCCACGCCCGACCGCCCCGGCGTGTACGGCATGCGGCTGGAGCTGGACGACGCCTGGCAGCTGGCCGATCCCACCATGGCGCGACCGGTCAGCGCCTTCGCCGGCCGGCGCGTGCTGGCCGCCGCCGGCATCGGCAACCCTGAACGCTTCTTCGCCAGCCTGCGTGGCGCAGGGCTGTCGCCGAAGACACTTCCGCTGCCCGACCACTATGACTTTGTCGCCGACCCGTTCGTCGACAATGCCGATGCGCTCGACGCCGACGTGATCCTGATCACCGAGAAGGATGCCGTAAAATGCGAGCGCTTCGACGACCCGCGCATCTGGGTCGTCCCCACCAGGCCCGTGATCGATGCCGGCCTGATCGAAAAAATCCGCCGCGCCGTGCTGGCGCAAGTCAAACCCGCGCCGACCGCGCCGGCAACCACGCCCGGCGCCGCAGGGCGCAACGAGGAACACCGAGATGGACAACCGGCTGCTTGAAATCCTGGTCTGCCCGCTGTGCAAGGGCAAGCTGGAATACGACCGCGCCGCACAGGAGCTGATCTGCCACGCCGACAAGCTGGCGTACCCGATCCGCGACGGCATCCCCGTGATGCTGGCCGACGAGGCCCGCCAGTCGGTGCCGGGCCGCGTGGTCAACCCGGACGCCCCTGCCGCCGGCAACTGAGCGCGCGCCATGACCGTCCCCGCGTTCACCGTCGTCATTCCCGCGCGGCTCGCCTCGACGCGCCTGCCTGACAAGCCCCTGGCCGATATCGGCGGGCGCCCGATGATCGTGCGCGTGGCCGAACGCGCGCATGCGTCGTCGGCGCGGCGCACCGTGGTCGCCACCGATGCGCCCGCGGTGGCGCAGGCCTGCGCCGCGCACGGCATCGAAGCCGTGCTGACCCGCGCCGACCACCCTTCCGGCACCGACCGCCTGTCTGAAGTTGCCGCCCAGCTGGGCCTGGCCGACGACGCCATCGTGGTCAATGTGCAGGGCGACGAGCCGCTGATCGAACCGTCGCTGATCGACGAGGTGGCGCTGCACCTGGCGCACCACGCCGACTGCGCCATCGCCACCGCCGCGCATCCGCTGCAGGACATCGCCGAAGTCTTCAACCCCAATGTGGTCAAGGTGGTGTGCGACGCCGCCGGCCGCGCACTGTATTTCTCGCGCGCGCCGATCCCGTGGGCGCGCGATGCCTGGTCGGGCGTGCCGGCCGTGCCCGCGGCGCTGGCCCAGGTGCCGCTGCCCGGCATGCCGGTGCTGCGCCATATCGGGCTGTACGCCTATCGGGCGGGCTTTTTGCGCCGCTTCCCGACGCTGGCGGCGTCGCCGCTGGAGCAGACCGAGGCGCTGGAGCAACTGCGCGCCATGTGGCATGGCGAGCGCATTGCGGTGCTGCAAACCAGCGCCGCGCCGGCCCCCGGCGTCGACACCCCGGCCGACCTGGAACGGGTGCGCGCACTGTGGGCGCAGTCCATGGCCCAGGAAGGACCCTGACAAAACGACCCGCGCGGGCGCTTGCCCGCTCAGGTTCATACTGCTGCAACCTGAACCAGGGGGCGGATTTCGGGCCGATTTTGCGCCGCCTCATGGCATAATGCTTGCCGATACAGAGCCGCCCGGCCGACATGCGCAAGCGTGCCGCCGGCCAAGGCTCGGTGGGGAGATAAAGATAGAGCCCGTCCGGTGTGCCGCGCCGCCATCCCCCTGGCAGCCGCCGCCGGCCGTATGCGTGGGTACGCCTGAGCAGTGCCCGCGCTGAACGCAGTCAGAACGCATCAGGACCGCAGTAAGTCCTGCGTCAAGTTACGGCGTTACCCTCCTTCTGATCTCCCGCCATACAGATTAAAAACTCTGAGGACCCGTAAATGCGTTTGATCCTGTTGGGCGCGCCTGGCGCCGGCAAAGGCACGCAAGCCAAGTTCATCTGCGAGAAGTTCGGCATTCCGCAAATCTCCACGGGCGACATGCTTCGCGCCGCGGTGAAGGCCGGCACCCCCTTGGGCGTGGAAGCCAAGAAGGTCATGGACGCGGGCGGACTGGTGTCGGACGACATCATCATCGGCCTGGTAAAGGACCGCCTGAAGGAAGACGACTGCAAGAACGGCTACCTGTTCGACGGCTTCCCGCGCACCATTCCGCAGGCCGAGGCGATGAAGGAAGCGGGCGTGGCAATCGACTACGTGCTGGAAATCGACGTGCCGTTCGACGCCATCATCGAGCGCATGAGCGGCCGCCGCGTGCACGTGGCCTCGGGCCGCACCTACCACGTCAAGTACAACCCGCCCAAGACCGAGGGCGTGGACGACGAGACCGGCGAGGCGCTGATCCAGCGTGACGATGACAAGGAGGAGACGGTCAAGAAGCGTCTTGATGTCTATTCGCAGCAGACGCGTCCGCTGGTGGATTACTACTCGGACTGGGCTGCCAAGGGGGATGCCTCGGCCAAGGTGGCGCCGCCTCAGTATCGGAAGATCCTGGGGGTGGGTAATGTCGATGAGATTACTGCGCGGGTGTTTGAGGCGTTGAAGTAATCGTTTCGACTGCTCAGTTTTATGCGTCATGAAAGCGGCCTTTGGGCCGCTTTTGTTTTGTGGCAATTGAATCGGGGTTGCTCTTGGCCCGGGTGGCTTTTGGGCTTTGCGCCATGCGGGCGCTTGTCGCTTTTGGCGGGCGTGGGCTGTTTCGCCGGCTACGCCGGCGAAACAGCCCACGCCCTCCAAGAACGACACCCGCCCGCCCAGCCCCCCTTGCACATCCCCCACCACCCCGTAAAATACCGCCAACAAATTGACGTTTACGTAAACGGAAACAAATACCCAATCCAAGGAGACAACCCCAAATGCAAATCCAAGGCAACGTATTCATCGTCACCGGCGGCGCTTCAGGCCTGGGTGCAGGCACCGCCCGCATGCTGGCCGAGGCCGGCGCCAAGGTCGTGATCGCCGACCTGAACGAGGCCACCGGCCAGGCACTGGCAACTGAACTGGGAGGCCAGTTCATCCGCTGTGACGTCACCTCCGAGGCCGATGGCCATGCCGTGGTCGCCGCCGCCCAGGCACTGGGCCGGCTCTCAGGCATCGTCAACTGCGCCGGCATCGCCACCGCCAACAAGACCGTCGGCAAGAACGGCCCCCATCCGCTCGACGCCTTCGACAAGACCATCCGCATCAACCTGGTCGGCACCTTCAACATGATCCGCCTGGCCGCCGCGGCCATGGTGCAAAACACCCCCGACAGCGAAGGCGAGCGCGGCGTGATCATCAATACTGCGTCGGTGGCGGCCTTTGACGGCCAGATCGGGCAGGCCGCCTATGCCGCGTCCAAAGGCGGCGTGGTGGCGATGACGCTGGCGATCGCGCGCGACCTGTCGCGCGACGGCGTGCGCTGCATGACCATCGCCCCGGGCATCTTCGAGACGCCGATGCTGCTGGGCATGCCGCAGGAGGTGCAGGACGCGCTTGGCAGGATGGTGCCGTTCCCGCCGCGCCTTGGCCGCCCGGCGGAGTACGCCAAGCTGGCGCGCTCGATCATCGAGAACACCATGCTCAACGGCGAAGTGATCCGCCTGGACGGCGCGATCCGGATGCAGCCCAAGTAACGCCCTGGCGCTGCCCGCTCAGCCGGGCAGCAGCATCACCAGCATCAAACCCGGCGCCGCCGCCGGCACCAGCGTCAGCTGCTCGAACTGCAGCGCGCCCAGCACCGGATGGCGAAAGCCGCGGCGGCCGCCCTCGCGGTCTTCCACGTCCTGCGACAGCCAGGCATTGCGGAAGGCCGCGCTCTCTGCCATCAGCCCCTCGATCAACGCACGCGTCGGCGCCTCGTCCGCATGGCGGATGCTGTGCGCGCGGAATTCCGCCACCAGCCGTGCCGCGCGGTGCGGCCAGTCTTCCACCAGCGCCATCAGCCCCGGCGACAGGAACATCGCGCGCAGCAGGTTGCGCTCGGCGCTGGCGCCATCGAGCCAGCCAATAAACAGGTCCGCGGCGGCGTCGTTCCAGGCCAGCGCGGTCCATTGCCGGTCGAGCAGGTAGGCGGGCCCGCCGATGGCATGCACGCTGGCCAGCACCACCTGCGGCACGGTTTCGTCCGGGGCCTGCTGCGGGTCGCGGCGGCCCGCCAGTTCAAACAGGTAGGCGCGCTCGGCGCGCGACAGCCGCAGCGCGGCAGCCAGGCTGGCCAGCGCGCGTGCCGACAACGATACCGGCCGCCCCTGCTCCAGCCACGTCACCCAGGTCGCGCTCAAGCCAGCCAGTTGCGCAACTTCCTCGCGGCGCAGGCCGGGGGTGCGGCGGCGCCGGCCCGGTGCGAGCCCGACATCGGCCGGCGCCAGCCGTTCGCGGTGCGCGCGCAGGAAAGCGCCCAGCACGGATTCACGCGACGATGGCGATGCAGACGGGGCAACAGGGGAATCGGCAGACAAGGGCATGACAGGCTGGTGTCGCTTATACCAGGATAAATCGGTAACTTGTACCGGGAAAACTGCCCGCCTACAGTATGCCGAACCCGCCTCGCGGGCAAGTCCCCTCCCCCAACAAGAAGGCCGCCCGCCCACCTGGGCGTGGCCCAAGGAGCCCAGCACCATGCAACAGCAGGAACTCGTCGCCGCCCAGTTCGGCGCCACCGCCAGCGCCTACCTCACCAGCACCGTCCACGCCAGCGGCGCGGACCTGCAGCAACTGCAAGACGAACTGGCCGCGCTGATCCCCACAGCCAACCGCCCTCGCAGCCGCGTGCTGGACCTGGGCTGCGGCGCCGGCCATGCCAGCTTCGCCGCGGCGGCGGTTGCGGGCCAAGTGACGGCTTACGACCTGTCGGCGGACATGCTGGCCGTGGTCGAGGCCGCGGCGCGCGAGCGCGGGCTGGCCAATATCCGCACGCGCCAGGGCGCGGCCGAGCAACTGCCGTTCGACGATGCCAGCTTCTGCGCGGTGGTCTCGCGCATGAGCGCGCACCACTGGCGCGACGTCCCGGCGGCGTTGGCCGAGATCCGCCGGGTGCTCAGGCCCGGCGGCAAAGTGGTGCTGATCGATATTGCCGGCGCGGCGGATCCGCTGCGCGATACCTGGCTGCAATCGGTGGAACTGCTGCGCGATCCCTCGCATGTGCGCGATTACACGCCGGCAGGCTGGCGGGCGATGTTCGAGGCGGCGGGCTTTGGCGCCGATGGCATCGCCGTATCAGACATCTGGCGCATCGGCATCGAGTTCGACAGCTGGGTCAGGCGCATGCGCACCGCGCCGGTGGCCGTGGAGGCCATCCGCCACCTGTGGCAGATGGCGCCCGCGGAAGTGCGCGAGCACTATCGCGTGCAGGCCGACGGCAGCTTTGAACTGGAAGCGGTGATGGTCACCGCGCGTTGACAGAGTGTGACCGGGTCAGGCCGCGGCGGTCATCGCGGGCGCCTCGGCGCGCACGGTCAGGCGGCGCACCAGGTCCCATACCGCCGCCGCGGCCGGCGACAGTGAACGGTCCTCGCGCCGGACCATGACGATGCTGCGCTCCTCGCGCGGCACCAGCGGCCGCCACACCAGCGGCGACGCCGCCGGCAGCGGCAGCGAGAACGACGGCAGCACCGAGGCGCCGATGCCGGCCTCGACCATGCCGAACACGCTGGCCGAGTGGCCCAGTTCCTGCACCACCAGGGGCACCACGCCATGCCGGCCGAACACGCGGTCGATCAGCGGCCGGCTGCCGGAGGCAAAGTCCAGCAGCACCAGCTGCATCCCATGCAGCGCCGACCAGGGCACCGAGGCCGACTGCGCCAGCGGATGGTCGCGCCGGCAGACAAAGCAGAACGGGTCGGTCGCCACCGGATCTACCACCAGCCCGTCGCGCACCAGCGGATCGATCAGCACGCCAAAGTCCACCGCGCCGGCGCGCACCTGCTCCAGGCCGTCGGCCTGCACGTTGTCACGCACGATCAGGCGGATCTCAGGGTATTGGGCGGCGCAGGCGGCCACGTACAGCGGCATCAGCCGGGCGGAGATCGTCGGCGCACCGGCTATCACTACACGTCCGCGATAGCGTTCGCCGAGCTGGCGCGTCTCTTCCAGGGTGTCGTCGAGCTGCCCGAGCAGCCGCTCCAGCGCCGGTGCAAGCGCGTGCCCAGCCTCGGTCAGCACCACCTCGCGCGTGGTGCGGTCCAGCAGGCGCACGCCAAGTGCCTCTTCCAGCTCAGCCACGCCGCGGCTGACCGCGGGCTGGGTCAGGCCGACCACATCGGCGGCCCGGCTGAAGCCGCCGGTATTAGCCACGGCCAGGAAGACGCGCAACTGGCGCAGTGTGTAATTCATGCAACGGCCGGATAAATAGATTCTATAAATGAATTTGCATTCTAGACTTGGCTGACGTCCAATACTAGGCAAAACCCTAACATTGCAGGATCCACCCGCAGTCATGTCTCGTATTGTCCGCAAGCTCAAGAAACTCTATGACCTGATCGACGGCTTCGTTCTCGTCATGTTGACGGCCATCGCCATTGCGCTGGTCGCCCCTGAAATCGGCGCCGGCAACGGCCCGCTGCACCTGGGCGTGGTGACCAGCCTGGGCGTGGCGCTGGTGTTCTTCCTGCACGGCGCGGCGCTCTCGCGCGACAAGCTGGTGTCGGGCGCCAAGCACTGGCGCCTGCATGTCTTCGTGCAGACCTTCACCTACGTGGTGTTCCCGCTGGTGGGCGCGCTGCTGATGCTGTCGCTGCGCAATACGCTGCCGCCGGACCTGCTGCTGGGCGTGTTCTTCCTGTGCGCGCTGCCGTCGACGGTATCGTCGTCGGTCGCCATGACCTCGATGGCGCGCGGCAATGTGTCCGGCGCGATCTTCAACGCCACCATCTCGGGCCTGATCGGCATGCTGGTCACGCCGCTGCTGATGGGGCTGGTGATCAGCGCCAGCGGCGCCTCGATGCCGCTGGGCAAGGCGCTCACCGGCGTGGCGCTGCAACTGCTGCTGCCGTTCGCGCTGGGCCAGTTGCTGCGCCCGCTGATCGGCGGCTGGCTGGCAAAGAAGAAGAACATCACCAACAAGATCGACCGTGGCGTGATCGTGCTGATCGTCTATTCCTCATTCTGCGACGCCACCGCAAAGGGCCTGTGGCACCAGTACCAGTGGCAGACCATCGGCGCAGTGATGCTGATCGCCGCGGTACTGCTGTTCGTGGTGCTGGGCTTTACCACGCTGACCGCGCGCCGCCTTGGCTTTTCTGTCGAGGACGAGATCACGGCGGTGTTCTGCGGCTCCAAGAAGAGCCTGGCCAACGGCATCCCGATGGCCAAGATCCTGTTTGCCGGCCATCCCGCGCTGGGCCTGCTGGTGCTGCCGCTGATGGTCTATCACCAGCTGCAGCTGATCGTGTGCTCGGTGATTGCATCGCGCTATGCCGACCGCGATGCCTTGCTGGAAGACCAGGCCGCGGCGCGGGCCTGAGGCACGCGGCCATGAAAAAAACCGGGGCATGCCCCGGTTTTTTTGTGCCCGCCAGTTTTACACGGACGGATTTTTCGACAGTGGCGGATTGCGCGCGAAGTACGACCGGATCCCCTTCAGGATCGCATTGGCCAGCTGCTCCTGGTGCGCGTTATCGTTGAGCTTGCGCTCTTCTTCCGGATTGCTGATAAAGGCTGTCTCGATCAGGATCGACGGAATATCCGGGGCCTTCAGCACCGCAAATCCGGCCTGCTCGACGCTGCCCTTGTGCAGCTTGTTGATGCCGCCGATCTCGCCCAGCACGGCCTTGCCGACCTGCAGGCTGTCGTTGATCTGCGCGGTGGTGGACAGGTCCAGCAGCACGCGCGCCACTTGCGCATCCTTGTTGCCCATGTTGGCGCCGCCGATCAGGTCGGCTGCGTTTTCCTTGTTGGCCAGCCAGCGTGCCGCGGTACTGGAGGCACCGCGCTCGGACAGCGCGAACACTGACGCGCCGCGCGCCTCGGGCGAGAGGAAGGCATCGGCGTGGATCGACACGAACAGGTCGGCCTGCACCCGGCGCGCCTTCTGCACGCGCACGTTCAGCGGCACGAAGAAGTCGGCGTCGCGCGTCATCATCGCGCGCATATTGGGCTGCGCATCGATCTTGGCGCGCAGGCGGTGCGCGATCTGCAGCACCACGTCTTTCTCGCGCGAGCCGGCGGCGCCGATCGCGCCCGGGTCTTCGCCGCCGTGGCCGGGATCGATCGCCACGGTCAGCAGGCGGCGCATCTTGAAGGGCCGTTCGGCAGTGGGATTGTCGCGTGCGACCGGCGGCACCACCGGGGCATTGGGGGTCGGCACCGGCGGCGCGGACGGCCTGGGCCGGGCCGAGGCCACCGGCGGCGGCAGCGGCGCGGTGGTGGGCGGCACCTCGCCTTTCTCGTCGAAGCGGCGCACCAGCGCGCCGATCGCGTCTTCCTCGGCACCAGCCGGCGCGCCGGCGATGCCATCGTTGCCCGGCGCCGGGTCCGAGGTGGCGAAGCGGCGCTGCTTTTCCTCGGTGTCGCGCACCAGCTTCCACAGCGGATCAGGCGGATTGACCGGGTACAGGTCAAACACCAGGCGGTTGCGGTAGGTGCCGATCGGCGCCAGCGTGAACACCTGCGGCGCCACGTTTTCCTTCAGGTCGAACACCATGCGGACCACGCGCGGGCGGTTCTGGCCGACGCGCACGGTCTGGATATAGGGGTCGTTCGGGGTGATCTTGGCCACCAGCTCGCGCAGCGTGGGCGACAGGTCGAGGCCGTCGATGTCCACCACCAGCCGGTCGGGGTCGCGGATCATCTGGTGCACGGCGGCCAGCGGGGCATCGGATTCGATGGTGACGCGGGTGTAGTCCTCGGCCGGCCACACGCGCACCGCGACGATGCCGGCGCCAAACGCGATCTGCGGGCCGGCCAGGGTCAGCACGGCCGTGCCCGCGCCCAGCTTCAGTGCCTGCGCCATCCATTTGCGGCGCGCCTGCAGCAGGCCGTCGGGTCCATCGGGGCGGTCGGTGGCAAGTCGCTTGATCAGCATGCGTTCAGCAGGGTAAGTCCAGTGTGAGTATAGGCGCGCATCGTCGCGATCCGCCGCTCGCCGGCGTCATCCGCCCCGGCCATGTCCGATTGGAGCAACATATGGAGATCCGGTTCCCCGAGCAGGCGGCCGGCCTTCTCCGGCCACTCGACCAGGTTGAAGGCCGGTTCGGCGAAGCAGTCGCGAAAACCCGCGTCGATCCACTCTTCGGGATCGGCAAAGCGGTACAGGTCGAAGTGGTAGACGGTCAGCGGCGAGCCGTCGGCACGGGCCACCTCGTAGGGCTCGCACAGCGTATAGGTGGGGCTGCGGACCTTGCCTGCATGGCCGAGTGCGCGCAGGATCGCGCGCGTCAGCGTGGTCTTGCCGGCGCCCAGGTCGCCGGACAGCTGCACATGCACCGTGTGCGGCGGCATGGCCTGCACGGTGGCGGCCAGCGCGGCGCCCAGGCGCGCGGTGGCGGCTTCGTCGGGCAGCGTCAGGGTGCGTTCTTCGAGCAAGGGCATTGCGTACAATTCAGGGATGATCGACCGAGTCGCCCCAGGGCAGGCAGATGCGCCACCTACCCCCGTTCCCGGCACCGCCGGCCACCTGGCCGCGGGCCCCGGGGAACTCGCGGCGCTGGCCGCGTCGATCCGCGCATGGGGCGCGGAACTGGGCTTTGCCTCCGTGCGCATCGCCGATGTCGACCTCAGTCATGCCGAGCCGGGGCTGATGGCGTGGCTGGCGCAGGGCTACCACGGCGACATGGATTATATGGCGAACCACGGCCTGCGGCGCGCCCGGCCGGCCGAACTGGTGCCTGGCACCGTGCGCGCGATCGTGGCGCGGATGCCGTACATTCCGGCCGCCGGCGCCCAGGCCGGCGCCACCGACTGGCGCCGCCACGAGCTGGCGCGGCTGGACGATCCGGCCACCGCGGTGGTGTCGCTGTACGCGCGCGGCCGCGATTATCACAAGGTGCTGCGCAGCCGTTTGCAGCAACTGGCCAGCCGGATCGAGGCTGAAATCGGAAAATTCGGCTATCGCGTCTTTACCGATTCCGCACCCGTCATGGAAGTGGCGCTGGCCAGCCAGGGCGGACTCGGCTGGCGCGGCAAGCATACGCTGCTGCTGGACCGCGACGGCGGCTCGATGTTCTTCCTGGGCGAGATCCTGGTCGACATCCCGCTGCCGGCCGACGCGCCCGAGTCCGGCCACTGCGGCAACTGCCACCGCTGCCTGGACATCTGCCCCACGCGCGCCATCGTGGCGCCCTACCGGCTGGATGCGCGCCGCTGCATCTCCTATCTGACCATCGAGCACAAGGGCCCGATCCCGGTGGAGTTCCGCGCGCCCATGGGCAACCGCGTCTACGGCTGCGACGACTGCCAGCTGGCCTGCCCGTGGAACAAGTTCGCGCATGTGGCCATGGTGCCGGACTTCGACGTGCGCAACGGGCTGGACGCGCCCGACATGGTGGCGCTGTTCCAGTGGACCGAAGCGGAATTCAACCAGCGGCTCGAAGGCAGCCCGATCCGCCGCATCGGCCATGAGCGCTGGCTGCGCAACTTGGCGGTGGGGCTGGGCAACAGCCTGCGCACGGCGCTGTCGGGCACACGCACCGAAGACTCGGCCCTAGCCGCGCGCATCCGCGCAGCGCTGCTGGAGCGGCGCGAGGCCGCCACGCCGCTGGTGCGTGAGCATATCGACTGGGCCCTGGCCCAGGGCGGCCCGCCGCCAGGCGCTAGCTGACCAGCGCCAGCCACAGCGGCGTGGTCACGATCGCCGCCACCGTCATCAGCGAAATCGTCGCCGCCACCATCGGCCCGTTGCCGCCCATGCGCACTGCCAGGATATAGGCGCTGGAGGCCGTGGGCAGCGAGGCATACAGCACCACGATCTGGTACTGCAGCGCGGTCAGCGGCAGGTGCCGCCCCACCAGCCAGGCCACGCACGGCATCGCCAGCAGCTTGACCCCGGCCCACCAGGCCACCGGCCCCGCGGTACCGGTGGCGCCACTCATCTGCAGCCCGGCGCCCACCGTCATCAGCCCCAGCGCGGTCGAGGCCGAACCCAGCCGGTTCAGTGTCATCCCCAGCACCTCGGGCGCATGCAGCCCCATCAGGTTGGTGAGCAGGCCGCCGGCGGTGGCCAGGATCAGCGGGTTGCGCGCCAGTTCCTTCCACAGCGCGGTCTGGCCGTGCCGCGCCAGCGCCCACACCGCCGCCACGTTGCACAGCGGCACCGTGCACCCGACGATCACCGCCATCAGCGCCAGCCCCTCGGAGCCGCCCAGGCGCGAGGCCAGCGCCAGCCCGATATAGGAATTGAAGCGGAACGCGGTCTGCAGGCCCGAGGCAAAGCTCAGCGCGTCCGGGCGCAACACCCATTTGACGGCGTAGCCGCCGGCCATGCCGGTGGCCATCACCAGCAGCGCCAGCCCCAGCATGGCCGAGGTCGAGGAGAAATCCAGCACGGCGGTATTGGTCGACTGCAGCAGCAGCGCCGGGAACAGCACGAAGTACACCAGGCGTTCCACGCCGCCCCAGAAGGCGCGGTCGAACGGGGTATAGCGCACCAGCAGCCAGCCGATGAGGATCAGGCTGAAGTCCGGGACCAGCAGGAGAGCAGAAGACATTTATCGTTGTTTTGGTGGCGTTGGCATGACGCGGCAGCTGCCCTGCGGGCCGTCGCGCGGGATTGCAGCGGCGGCGGCGGGGGTAGATAACGGCAAAAAACGGGAATGTGCAGACTAGGGCAGATACGGATAGGTATTTTTCCAGATTTAGGCCAGCATGGCATGCCAAGTTGTACGCCTGCCGCCATGTTGTCCCGCACCCGGTCCGCGCCGCCGCGCCCGGACACCCACCTCCGAGCCCCCTTCCGCCCTGGTCTGCACCCGGGCCGCTGCCTGCGCCTGGCCGCCGTGCTGGTGGCGCTGTGCGCCGCCACGGCCGCGGGCGCCGTGCCCATGCCGGCGCGCTCGGTGGAGATCGAAGGGATACGTTTTGACGATGCGGCGCGCGTGGGCGGCAAGGAACTGCAGCTCAACGGCACCGCCCTGCGCGCGGGCTTCCTGGCCAAGGGCTACGTGGCCGCCCTGTACCTGCAGGAGAGGGCCCGCAACGCGGCCCTGGTGCTGGGCACGCCCGGCACCAAGCGGCTGCAGTTGCGCATGCTGCGCGAGGCCGAACCGCCGGCCCTCATGCGCGCCATCCGCCAAGGCATCCGCAACAACCACAGCGAGCAGCAGATGCAGGAGCTGGCCACGCGGCTGGTACAGTTCGAGCGCACCCTGAGCGAGGTCGGCACCGCGCACAAGGGCGACGTGATCAACCTGGACTTTTCCCCGCAGACGGGGACCGTCGTCGCCATCAACGGCACGCCTCGCGGCCGGCCGATCCCCGGCGAGGACTTCTACCAGGCCGTGCTGCGGGTCTTCCTGGGCGAGCGCCCGGTCGACGCCGAGGTCAAGCGCGGGCTGCTGGGCGGCTGACACAGATTACGCTGCCGGCGCACGGCCCCACCTGTGGCACTGCGACGGTTTTTTTGCTTCCGGGCGGCACCCTGCCCGGATTTCCTGACGGGAGACATGATCTCATGCAAGCTGGCAAACTCGCACTGACCCTGGCCCTGGCCGCCGCCGCCACCGCGGCGCAGGCGCAGAGCTACCCCACCAAGCCGATCCGACTGATCATTCCGTTCGCACCCGGCGGCACCACCGACATCGTCGGCCGCGGCGCCGCGGACCAGATGAGCCGCATCCTGGGCCAGCCCGTGGTGGTGGAGAACCGCGCCGGCGGGGGTGGTTCGATCGGTGCCGACGCGATCGCCAAGGCCGCGCCGGACGGCTACACCATCGGCATCTCCACGGTCTCGACCATGGCCGTGAACCCGGCCTGCAACCCCAAGCTGTCGTACGACCCGATCAAGGACTTCAAGCCCATCACCAACCTGGCCAACGTGGCCAACGTGATCGCCGTGAACCCGAACTTCCCGGCCAAGGACTACAAGGAGTTCCTGGCCGTGCTGAAGGCCAACCCGGGCAAGTATTCGTACGCCTCGTCGGGCACCTGCGGCTTCGGCCACATGCTGGGCGAGCAGTTCAAGGTCTCGACCAAGACCTTCATGGTCCATATCCCGTACCGCGGCGCGGGCCCGGCGCTGAACGACGTGCTGGCCGGCCAGGTGCCGATCATGGTGGACAACCTGCCCTCTTCGATCCCCTACATCAAGGCCGGCAAGCTGCGCCCGATCGTGGTGGCCTGGAACAAGCGCCTGGAATCCATGCCCAACGTGCCGACCTTCGGCGAAATGGGCCTGAAGGAGCCGAACGACCCGGCCTGGTACGGCCTGGTGGCACCGGCCGGCACGCCTGACGACGTCATCAAGAAGCTCAACGAAGCCGCCGTCAAGGCCCTGCAGGACAAGGACTTCCAGCAGCGCCTGCGCACCGCCGGCGCCGAGCCGTCGGGCAACACGCCGGCGCAGCATGCGGCCGAAATCAAGAAGGAATTCGACAAGATGAAGAATCTTGTGAAGGTGCAGAACATCAAGCTGGAGCAGTGATCCGGCCGGTGTGACGCCACCCGCGAAGGGCCGCCGCGAGGCGGCCCTTTTTTCTTGCCCGCGCCAAAAAGCACTAAAATCCAGCATTCGCCCCAGCCTGACCGCCATGCCCGCCACCTATGACGCCATCCTCACCGCCCCCTTCGGCAAGATCGGGGTGCGCACGGACGGCGCGCGCATCCGGGCCATCGTGTATCTTCCCGAGCACGTCGAGACGCGCGCCCCGGCGGACGCGCTGACGCAACAGCTCGCGGCGCAGCTGGAGGCCTACTACGCCAATCCCGACGCCGCCTTCGACCTGCCGCTGGCCCCCGCCGGCAGCGACTTCCAGCAGCGCGTGTGGCAGGCCATCAGCGCGGTGCCGCGCGGCGCGGTGACCACCTATGGCACCATCGCCGAGGCCATCGGCGCGATGCCGCGCGCGGTGGGCCAGGCCTGCGGGCAGAACCCGTTCCCGATCGTGATCCCCTGCCATCGCGTGGTCTCGGCGCGCGGCATCGGCGGCTTCTCGCACCATGCCGAAGACGGCTTCTACCTCGACGTCAAACGCTGGCTGCTGCGCCATGAGGGCGCCATGCTGATATGAGCGGCGCCGCGCAGGCACCTGACATCGCCGCCGCGCCCAGCGACGCCGACGTGGCGCTGGTCAGCCGCTTCTGCGACGCGCTGTGGCTGGAAGACGGCCTCTCGCGCAACACCATCGATGCCTACCGGCGCGACCTGACGCTGCTGGCGCGCTGGCTGCAGCATGAGCACCGCAGCGAGTTGCTGGGCGCGGACGACGGCGCGCTGTCGGCCTACTTCAACGCGCGCCACACGCAGAGCCGCGCCTCGTCGGCCAACCGTCGCCTGGCGGTGTTCCGCCGCTTCTACCAGTGGGCGCTGCGCGAACACCTGGTCGAAGCCGACCCCTGCCTGCTGCTGCGCCCCGCCAAGCAGCCGCCGCGCTATCCCAAGACCCTGACCGAGTCCCAGGTCGACGCGCTGCTCGAAGCGCCCGACACCGACACGCCGCTGGGGCTGCGCGACCGCACCATGCTGGAGCTGATGTACGCCAGCGGGCTGCGCGTGTCGGAGCTCACGCAGATGAAGACCATCGAGATCGGCCTGAACGAAGGCGTGGCGCGCGTGGTCGGCGGCAAGGGCGACAAGGAGCGGCTGGTGCCATTCGGCCAGCAGGCCGGCGACTGGCTGCGCCGCTACCTGGCCAGTGCGCGCCCCGCGCTGCTGGCCGGGCGCGCCTGCGACGCGCTCTTTGTCACGCAGCGCGGCGAAGGCATGACGCGGCAGGCGTTCTGGCACCTGATCAAGCGCCATGCGCGCGATGCCGGCGTGAACGCGCCGCTGTCGCCGCACACGCTGCGGCACGCCTTTGCCACGCACCTGCTCAACCACGGCGCCGACCTGCGCGTGGTGCAGCTGCTGCTGGGCCACGCCGATATTTCCACCACCCAGATCTATACGCACGTCGCCCGCGAACGCCTGCGCGAGCTGCACCAGCAGCACCATCCGCGCGGCTGAGCAAGCGGGCGGCGACCACTGTCATGAGCAAGACCAGGCACGTATCAGAAACCCCCGCCACGCAGTACCTGCGCAAGCATGGCGTCGCCTTCGGCGAACATCCGTATGACTATGTCGAGCACGGCGGCACCGGCGAATCGGCGCGCCAGCTGGGCGTTCCCGAGCACGACGTGATCAAGACCCTGATCATGGAAGACGAGCGCGCGCAGCCGCTGGTGGTGCTGATGCACGGCGACTGCTCGGTCTCGACCAAGAACCTGGCGCGCCAGGCCGGCCGCAAGAGCGTGCAGCCGTGCAAGCCCGAGGTGGCGCAGCGCCACAGCGGCTACATGGTGGGCGGCACCTCGCCCTTCGGCACGCGCAAGCGCATGCCGGTCTACGTGGAAGCGACGGTGCTGGAGCTGGCGCGAATCTATATCAACGGCGGGCGCCGCGGCTACCTGGTCAGCCTGGACCCGAAGCTGCTGCCCACGCTGGTGGACGCCCAGCCGGTGCAATGCGCACTGCCTGACTGAGCACATGACCCGGCGCCCCCGCGCAAACCGAGTGAAGCCTCGATGCCAATCCGGGAAGTCACGGACGTAGCGAGGCCCCTGCCGCGCTACAATCGCGCCAGCCTGAAAACACCCCACTACACATGGCCAATCTGCTTTTCGCCCTTGCCGCCTACCTGATCGGCTCCGTTTCCTTCGCTGTGGTCGTCAGCAAGCTGATGGGGCTGCCGGACCCGCACTCCTATGGCTCCGGCAATCCCGGCGCCACCAACGTGCTGCGCACCGGCAACAAGAAGGCCGCCATCCTGACGCTGATCGGCGATGCCCTGAAGGGCTGGCTGGCGGTATGGCTGGCCGCGCGCTTCGGGCCGGCCTACGGGCTGAATGAAACCGGCCTGGCCATGGTGGCGCTGGCGGTCTTCCTGGGGCACCTGTTCCCGGTGTACCACCGCTTTGCCGGCGGCAAGGGCGTGGCCACCGCGGCCGGGATCCTGCTGGCCATCGACCCGATCCTGGGCCTGGGCACGCTGGCCACGTGGCTGATCATCGCGTTCTTCTTCCGCTACTCGTCGCTGGCGGCACTGGTGGCGGCGATCTTCGCGCCGTTCTTCCATGTGCTGATGAACGGCGTGGATGTGATGACGGGGGCGATCTTCGTGATCAGCGTGCTGCTGATTGCGCGGCACCGGCAGAATATTGCCAAGCTGCTGGCCGGCAAGGAAAGCCGGATTGGCGAGAAGAAGAAGGTTTGAAAACAGCCTGAGGCAGCCCTGACGCCGGCTCAGGCCTCGGCTGCCCCAAACAGCATCTCCACCCGGAAGCCGCCACCGTCGGCATTCACCAGGTTCAGCTTCCCGCCCGCCTGCCGCACCAGCCGGTCCACGATCGCCAGCCCCAGCCCGGAATGCGCATTGCCGCCCCGAGCCGGGTCCAGCCGCACAAAGGGCAGCGTGGCGCGATCCTTGTCATCCTCGGGAATGCCGGCGCCCTGGTCCTCCACCACCAGCAGATAACCCTCCGGCGTGCGCGCGGTCGCAATGCATACCGGCGGCTTGCCATAGGCGTAGGCGTTGTCGACCAGGTTGCCGACGATGCGGTCCAGCTGCGTGGCGATCATGCGGAAGCCCTCGCCCGCGCCCAGCGACAGCACCACCTGGCGCTCCTGCTCGGCCAGCGACGCGGCCAGCTCATTGACGCGCCGGTCCACCGGCACCGGCCGCGCGGTCGACTCGCTGGTCTGCGCGAAGCTCAGGAACTGTTCGACGATGGCCGACATGGACTCCACGTCGCGCGTCACCCCCGCGGCGGCCTTGGGATCGGCCAGCATCTCGGCGCGCAGGCGCAGCCGCGCCAGCGGTGTCTTCAGGTCATGCGCGATGCCGGCCAGCATGGTGTTGCGCTCCTGGTCGATGCGCGCCAGGTCGGCCACCATGCGGTTGAAACGCTCGATCAGCTGGCGCAGCTCATGCGGGCCGCGCTCGCGCAGCGGCGGCACGGCGTGCTGGCGCGACAGCAGCTCTGCCGCATTGGCCATGTCGCGCACCGGCCGCTGAATCTGCCAGGCGATCAGCACGGCAAAGATGATGGCCACGCCCACCACCAGCATCACCCCAGGCACCAGCCGGTTGTCGGGCGGCGGGTTGTGGACCCACAGGATCGGCATGGCGATCCAGCGGGAGCGGCTGGGCAGCTTGATCCAGATGCGCGGCGTGGTCTCGTCCTCCAGCCGGATCTCGGTGCCCTGCGGCAGCCTGCCGATGAACTGCTCGACCAGCCGGCGCGAGCGCCCGCCCTTGGGCACGGCGGCATGCTCTTCGGCGTCGGCCGTGTTGGCCGTCTCCACCAGGCTGGGCAGCTTCGCCGGCGGACGCGCGTCGAGCGCGCGCTCGATGCTGTCGAGCTGGAACAGCATCTGCTCGACGGAATAGTCCACCTGCTGCTGGCGGCGGTCCATGCGCAGGATGGCGAGCCATGAGAAATGGCTGATCACAAGCACGGCGGCAATCAGCAGCGCAATGCGGCCGAACAGGGTGTCGATACGTCGCAACTTCATCGCAAAGCAGGATCTGGTGGCAAGCGGCGCCAGGGGGCGGGCGCCGCGGCCATTATTCGGGAAGCCCCGCGGACATCTCTTCCGCTTCGTCGGGCACGAAGGTGTAGCCGCGTCCGCGCACGGTCTGGATATAGCGCGGGCGCTGCGCGTCTTCATCGAGCAGCCGCCGCAGGCGCCAGATCTGCACGTCGATGCCGCGGTCGCTGATGCCGCTGGCGCTGCCGTACATCAGCTCGACGATGCGCTCGCGCGACAGCACTTCCAGCGGATGCATCAGCAGCAGCTTGAGCAGCGCAAACTCGGTATCACTGATCGACAGCGTCTGGCCGGCACGGGTCAGCGTGCGCTGGCGGAAATTGACGCGGAACGGGCCGAAGGCGACCGATTCGCGGTCTTCGGGCGCCGCCGCCGGGCGCGCCAGCTTGCGGCGCAGCACGGCATTGATGCGTGCCAGCAGTTCGCGCGGCGAAAACGGCTTGCCAAGGTAATCGTCGGCGCCGATCTCAAGCCCGACGATGCGGTCGATCTCGTCGCTGCGGGCCGTGAGCAGGATCACCGGGATATCGTCGTTCTTGGCGCGCAGGTTGCGCAGCGCGGTCAGGCCGTCGACCTTGGGCATCATCAGGTCCAGCACGATCAGCGCCGGGCGCTCGCGCTCCAGGCGCGCCTGCAGGCCGTCGCCGTCATGCATCACCGAGACGGCAAAACCCTGCTGGGTCAGGTACTCGCGCAGCAGGTCGCGAAGTTCGGGATCGTCGTCGACGACGAGGATCTGGGTAGGCTGGTTCGTTCGCATAGGCACATGATAGTCAGCCCCGGCGCCACACATGCCGGTTTGGCCGGGCGGTTTTGTTTCCGGAGGTTACACCCGGGGCGCTGGTAATCCGCTGTAATAAAAGCGCCGGGCGCCGAAATACGGGCGTCCGGGCCCGCACATTATCCTTGCGGCATGACGTGCCACCGGCGCCGCCGCATTGCGCGCCACACGGCACTTGCCGGCCTGCCGGCCACCCCGCGGCGTGCCCTCCCACGCGGCAGGCCGGCGCCCGTGGCGTTGCGGCATACTGCTGCATCGTCACTTGCCAGACCGAACATTGCCGGCGCGCCGCGCGCGCCGCCCCCAGGATTTGCGGACATGTCCAACCCCGAACAAGGCCAGCCTACCCCCACCCCGACCCCGTCTTCGCGTCCGCCCGAGGGCACGCCGCCGCGGCGCACCGGCCGCCGCCGGCTGACCGCCGGCGTGCTGGTGCTGCTGCTCGCGGGGGGCGCCTGGTACTGGTATGCCCATCGCGGCCAGGCGCCGCAGGAGGCGACCGGGGCTGCAGGCGCGCAGCGGGGTGCCAGCGGCCCGGGCGCGCGGGGTGGCGCCGGTGGCCCCGGCATGCCGCGCTCGCCCGTGGTGGTCGCCACCGTGGCCAAGCGCGATATGGACGTGGTGCTCAATGGCCTGGGCAATGTGACCCCGGTGTCCAACGTCACCGTGCGCGCGCAGGTGTCCGGCCCGCTGCTCAAGGTGCTGTTCAAGGAAGGCCAGATGGTCAGGGCCGGCGACGTGCTGGCCGAGATCGACCCGCGCCCGTTCCAGGCCGCGCTGGACCAGGCCGTGGGCCAGCTGGCGCGCGACCAGGCGCTGCTGCAGAACGCCAGGCTGGACCAGCAGCGCTACCGCACCCTGCTGGGCCAGGACTCGATCTCCAAGCAGCAGGTCGATACCCAGGACGCGCTGGTGCGCCAGTACGAGGGCGTGGTCAAGACCGACCAGGGCAATGTCGCCAACGCGCGCCTGCAGCTGGGCTACACCAGGATCGTGGCGCCGGTGTCGGGCCGCATCGGCCTGCGCCAGGTCGACCCGGGCAATATCGTCAATACCGGCGACACCAACGGCATCGCGCTGATCACGCAGATCCAGCCCATTGCCGTGATGTACACCATCCCCGAGGACAGCCTGCCCTCGGTGCTGAAGAAGCTCAACGCCGGCGAAAAGCTGCCGGTGCAGGCCTGGGACCGCCAGGTGCGCAACCAGCTGGGCGAAGGCACGCTGCTGACCACCGACAACCAGATCGACACCACCACCGGCACGGTCAAGCTCAAGGCGGTCTTCCCCAATGAAGACGGCATGCTGTTCCCCAACCAGTTCGTCAACGTGCGCACGCGCGTCGATACCCTCAGGGACGCCACCGTGATCCCGGTCGCCGCAATCCAGCGCGGCCAGCAGGGCACCTTTGTCTACACCGTGGACGAGGCCAGCAAGGTCAAGGTGCAGGTGGTCACGCTCGGCCCGGGCGACGGCAGCCGCAACGCCGTGCTCAAGGGCCTGGAGCCCGGCCAGCGCGTGGTGGTGGACGGCGCCGACCGCCTCAAGGAAGGCATGACGGTGGAGGCCGTCGATCCGGCCGCGCGCGCCGCCGCGGTGGTGCCGGCCAGCCAGCCGCGCGGGCGCGGCCGACGCAACCGGGACGGCGGCGGTGCCAGCGGCGCGCACGCCGACGCCAGCGGGGCCGCGGCCTCCGGCGCGGCCGGCGAACATCGCCGCCACCGCGACGCCGGCGCCAGCGCCCCGCCCGCCAGCGGCGCGCAGCAGTAAGGACACCGTATGAACCCCTCACGCCTCTTCATCGAGCGCCCGGTCGCCACGGCGCTGCTGATGCTGGCCATCCTGCTGTCCGGGCTGGTGGCGTACCGGCTGCTGCCGCTGTCGGCGCTGCCCGAAGTCGACTACCCGACCATCCAGGTCACCACGCTCTACCCCGGCGCCAGCCCGGACGTGATGACCTCGTCGGTAACAGCGCCGCTGGAGCGCCAGTTCGGCCAGATGCCGGGCCTGAAACAGATGTCGTCGTCCTCGTCGGGCGGCGCCTCGGTGATCACGCTGCAGTTCGAGCTGACGCTGCCGCTGGACGTGGCCGAGCAGGAGGTGCAGGCCGCCATCAACGCCGGCAGCAACCTGCTGCCGTCAGACCTGCCGATGCCGCCGGTCTACAGCAAGGTCAACCCGGCCGACGCGCCGATCATGACCATCGCCATGACCTCGGACACCATGCCGCTGCCCAAGCTGCAGGACATGGTCGACACGCGCGTGGCGCAGAAGATCTCGCAGATCCAGGGCGTGGGCCTGGTCACCATCAGCGGCGGCCAGCGCCCCGCGGTGCGCATCCAGGCCAACCCGACCGCGCTGGCCTCGCTGGGCATGTCGATCGACGACCTGCGCACCGCGATCGGCGCCTCCAACGTGAACGGCGCCAAGGGCAGCTTTGATGGCCCGGCACGCGCCTCCACCATCGATGCCAACGACCAGCTGCGCTCGGCCGACGAGTACCGCCAGATCATCCTGGGCTACAAGAACGGCGCACCGATCCGCATCACCGACGTGGCCGAGATCGTCGACGGCCCCGAGAACAGCCGCCTGGCCGCGTGGGCCAACGACAAGCCCGCGATCGTGCTGAACATCCAGCGCCAGCCGGGTGCCAACGTGATCGAAGTGGTGGACCGCATCAAGGCGCTGCTGCCGCAGCTGCAGAACGCTCTGCCGGCCTCGGTCCACGTGCAGCTGCTGACCGACCGCACCACCACCATCCGCGCCTCGGTCGAGGACGTGCAGTTCGAGCTGCTGCTGGCGATCGCGCTGGTGGTGCTGGTGATCTTCCTGTTCCTGCGCAATATACCTGCCACCATCATCCCGGGCGTTGCCGTGCCGCTGTCGCTGGTGGGCACCTTCGGCGTGATGTACCTGGCCGGCTTCTCGATCAACAACCTGACGCTGATGGCACTGACCATCGCCACCGGCTTCGTGGTCGACGATGCAATCGTGATGATCGAGAACATCATGCGCTACATCGAGAAGGGCGATTCGCCGATGGCGGCGGCGCTCAAGGGTTCCAGGCAGATTGGCTTCACCATCATCTCGCTGACCTTCTCGCTGGTGGCGGTGCTGATCCCGCTGCTGTTCATGGGCGATGTGGTCGGGCGCCTGTTCCGCGAGTTCGCGATCACGCTGGCGGTGTCGATCCTGATCTCGGCGGTGGTATCGCTGACGCTCACGCCGATGATGTGCGCGCGCCTGCTGCACCATGTGCCGGAAGAGAAGCTGTCGCGCTTTCACCGCGCCAGCGGCCGCTTCTTCGACAACGTGATCGACCGCTACGGCCGCGCGCTGGACTGGGTGCTGGACCGCCAGAAGGCCACGCTGGTGGTGGCCGTGGCCACGCTGGTGCTGACCGTGCTGCTGTACCTGCTGGTGCCCAAGGGCTTCTTCCCGGTGCAGGACACCGGCGTTATCCAGGGCATTACGGAAGCCGCCCAGACCACCTCGTTCGACGCCATGGCGCGCCGGCAGCAGGCCGTGGCCAAGGTGGTGATGCAGGACCCGGCCGTGGCAAGCCTGTCGTCGTTTATCGGCGTGGACGGCACCAACACCACGCTTAACGCCGGGCGCATGCTGATCAACCTCAAGCCCAAGGGCGAGCGCGATCCGATCGAGGTGGTCACGCAGCGGCTGCAGCAGGCGGTGCATGACCTCGGCGGCGTGTCGCTGTTCACGCAGCCGGTGCAGGACCTCACCATCGAGGACAAGGTCTCGCGCACGCAGTACCAGTTCACCGTGGAGGATCCGGATCCCGAGACGCTGGCGACATGGGTGCCGAAACTGGTGGAACGCCTGCGCCAGGAACCCGAGCTGCGCGATGTCACCAGCGACCAGCAGAACAACGGCCTGCGCGCCTATGTCGATATCGACCGCGACGCCGCGGCGCGCTTCGGCATCACCACCGCGGTGATCGACAGCGCGCTGTACAGCGCCTTCGGCCAGCGGCTGGTGTCGACCATCTTCACGCAGGCGAGCCAGTACCGCGTGGTGCTGGAGACCATGCCGGAATTCCGCAAGAACCCGCAGTCACTGGCCGACCTGCGCCTGCCCTCTTCCTCGGGCGGTCAGGTGCCGCTGGGCTCGTTCGCACGCATCACCGAGCGCACCGGCCCGCTGGTGGTCAACCACCAGGGCCAGTTCCCGGCGGCGACGATCTCGTTCAACCTGGCGCACGGCGAATCGCTGGGCGCCGCGGTCGACAAGATCACCAAGGTGGAACACGAGTTGGGCCTGCCGATCTCGATGCAGACCAGCTTCCAGGGCGCCGCGCTGGCCTTCCGCGCGTCGCTGTCGAACACGCTGTGGCTGATCCTGGCCGCGGTGGTGACGATGTATATCGTACTGGGCGTGCTGTATGAAAGCACCATCCACCCGGTCACCATCCTGTCGACACTGCCGTCTGCCGGCGTGGGCGCGCTGCTGGCGCTGCTGGTGGCGGGCCAGGACCTGGGCATCATCGCGATCATCGGCATCATCCTGCTGATCGGCATCGTCAAGAAGAACGCGATCATGATGATCGACTTCGCGCTCGAGGCCGAGCGCGAGGGCGGCATGAAACCGCGCGACGCGATCTTCCAGGCCTGTCTGCTGCGTTTCCGCCCGATCCTGATGACCACCATGGCGGCCCTGCTGGCGGCGCTGCCGCTGATGCTGGGCTCGGGCATCGGCAGCGAGCTGCGCCGGCCGCTGGGCGTGACCATGGTGGGCGGCCTGCTGGTCAGCCAGGTGCTGACGCTGTTCACCACGCCGGTGATCTACCTGGCCTTCGACCGCATCGCCACGCGCGTGAAGGGCTGGCGCAAGCGGCGCTTCGGTGATCCGGAGGAAGGCGGTACCGGCGAGGAGCCGGTGTAACGATGAATCTCTCGGCCGCCTTCATCCACCGCCCCGTCGCGACCGCGCTGCTGACGCTCGGCATCCTGCTGGCGGGGCTGGCCGCGCTGCGGCTGCTGCCGGTGTCGCCGCTGCCGCAGGTGGATTTCCCGACCATCTCGGTATCGGCGTCGCTGCCGGGTGCGAGCCCGGAAACGATGGCCGCCACCGTGGCCACGCCGCTCGAGCGCGCGCTCGGCACCAATGCCGGCGTGACCGAGATCACGTCGAGCAGCTCGCTCGGCTCCACCCGCGTGACGCTGCAGTTCGACCTGTCGCGCAATATCGACGGCGCCGCGCGCGACGTGCAGGCCGCGATCAACGCCTCGCGCGCGACGCTGCCGACCAGCCTGCCCAACAACCCGACCTACCGCAAGGTCAACCCGGCCGACGCGCCGATCATGATCATCGCGCTGACCTCGCCGACCATGACGCGCGGGCAGCTGTACGACGCGGCCTCGACCATCCTGGCGCAGAAGCTGTCGCAGGTCGATGGCGTGGGCCAGGTCACCATCGGCGGGGCCTCGCTGCCGGCGGTGCGGGTGGAGCTGAACCCGACCGCGCTGAACCACTACGGCATCTCGCTGGAGGACGTGCGCAACACCATCAGCGCGACCAATGCCAACCGGCCGCTGGGCACGCTGGAGAACGCCGCCAACAACTGGCAGGTCTATGCCAACGACCAGGCGATGAAGGCGGAAGACTACATGCCGCTGATCATCCGCTATGCCACGCCGGGGACCTTCTCGTCGACGTCGGCGGGCGCGCTGATTGCCAGCACCGCCAACGCCGCCGCCAGCGGCGGCGTCAGCACCAAGGTGGTCAACGGCGTCACCGTGACCACGCTGACCACCAGCAGCGGCACCACCACCATCACCAGCGGCGCTACCGGCGGCACCAGCGCCACCAGCGGGCCCAACTCGTTCGCGGTGCCGGTGCGGCTGCACGACGTGGCCAATGTGGTCGACTCGGTGCAGGACATCCGCAATGCCGGCTCGGCCAACGGCAAGCCGTCGGTGCTGCTGGTGCTAAACCGCTCGCCCGGCGCCAACATCATCGAGACCGTCGACCGCGTCAACGAGATGCTGCCGAACCTGCAGAAGATGATCCCGGCGGCAATCTCGATGGACGTGATGATGGACCGCACGCCCACCATCCGCGCCTCGCTGCGCGAGGTCGAGCACACGCTGATGATCTCGGTGGCGCTGGTGATCATGGTGGTGTTCGTGTTCCTGCGCAATGTGCGCGCCACCTTGATCCCCAGCGTGGCGGTGCCGGTGTCGCTGATCGGCACGTTCTCGGTGATGTACCTGGCCGGGTTCTCGCTGAACAACCTGTCGCTGATGGCGCTGACCATCGCCACCGGCTTCGTGGTCGACGATGCCATCGTGGTGCTGGAAAACATCTCGCGCCATATCGAGGAAGGCATGAAGCCGCTCGCCGCGGCGCTGCGCGGGGCGCGCGAAGTGGGCTTCACGGTGCTGTCGATGAGCCTGTCGCTGATCGCGGTATTCATCCCGCTGCTGATGATGGGCGGCATCGTGGGCCGGCTGTTCCAGGAGTTCGCGATCACGCTGTCGGTGGCGATCCTGGTGTCGCTGGTGGTGTCGCTGACCACCACGCCGATGATGTGCGCGCGCCTGCTGCGCCCGCCCGAGCCGGAGAAGCAGGGCCGCTTCTTCCGCGCCACCGAGCGCATGTTCCAGTGGCTGCATGACGGCTATGCGCGCTCGCTGTCCACGGCGCTGCGCTTCAGCCCGCTGGTGTGGCTGGTGCTGATCGCGACCATCGCGCTGAACGTGTACCTGTACGTGATCGTGCCCAAGGGCTTCTTCCCGCAGCAGGACACGGGCCGGCTGATCGGCTTTATCCGCGCCGACCAGGCCACATCGTTCCAGGCCATGCGCGGCAAGCTCGACAACTTCATCACCATCGTGCGCTCGGATCCGGCGGTGGAAAACGTGACCGGCTTTACCGGCGGCTCGCAGCGCAATACCGGGCAGATGTTCGTCACGCTCAAGCCGCTGTCGGAGCGCAAGGAATCGGCCGACGCCATCATCGCGCGGCTGCGCGGCAAGCTGGCCAAGGAGCCGGGCGCGAGCCTGTTCCTGCAGTCGGTGCAGGACATCCGCATCGGCGGGCGGCAGAGCAGTTCGCAATACCAGTTCACGCTGCAGTCAGACGACCTGGAAGTGCTGCGCGCGTGGGAGCCCAAGGTACGCGCGGCGCTGTCCAACCTGAAGGGACTGGAGGATATCGATACCGATACCAACGACAAGGGCCTGCAGACTTCGGTGATCATCGACCGCGATGCGGCGTCGCGCCTGGGCGTGACCGCGCAGCAGATCGATGCGGTGCTCAACGATGCCTTCGGCCAGCGGCTGGTGTCCACCATCTACCATCCGCTGAACCAGTACCGCGTGGTGATGGAACTGAGCCAGGAGTACCTGCAGGGGCCCGATGCGCTCAAGGACATCTACGTGGTCACCGGCAACGGCAACCGCGTGCCGCTGGCGGCGTTCGCGCGCGTGACCCCGACCAGCACGCCGCTGGGCGTGAACCACCAGGGCCAGTTCGCGGCCTCGACGATCTCGTTCAACCTGGCCGAGGGCATGTCGCTGTCGCAGGCGACCGACGCGATCACGCGCGAGATGGCGCGCATCGGCGTGCCGGAGACGCTGCGCGCCAACTTCCAGGGCGGCGCCAAGGCGTTCCAGGACTCGCTCAAGAGCCAGCCGATCCTGATCCTGGCGGCGCTGATCACGATCTATATCGTGCTGGGCGTGCTGTATGAAAGCTACGTGCACCCGTTGACGATCCTGTCGACGCTGCCCTCGGCAGGCGTGGGCGCGCTGCTGGCGTTGCTGGCATCGAAGACCGACTTCAGCATCATCGCGCTGATCGGCGTGATCCTGCTGATCGGCATCGTCAAGAAGAACGCGATCATGATGATCGACTTTGCCATCGATGCCGAACGGCGCCAGGGGCTGTCGCCGCGCGACGCGATCTACCGCGCCTGCCTGCTGCGCTTCCGCCCGATCCTGATGACCACCATGGCCGCGCTGCTGGGCGCGGTGCCGCTGGCGATCGGCCGCGGCGACGGCGCCGAGCTGCGCGCGCCGCTGGGCATTTCCATTGTCGGCGGGCTGGTGGTAAGCCAGCTGCTGACGCTGTACACCACGCCGGTGGTCTACCTGACGCTGGACCGCTGGCGCCTGAAGGTCAAGGCCTGGCGCCAGCGCCGCCGCGGTACTGGCACGCCGGACCAGCCGGCTGCCGTCTAGATTTGCAGAGACTCTTTATGACTGTTTTTACCCGTCTGCTGACCCATGCCCTGCCGTTGCCGCTGGCCTGCGCGCTGCTGCTGGCCGGCTGCGCGGTGGGCCCCGACTACAAGCGCCCCGACGCACCCGTGTCGGAAGCGTTCAAGGAAGCCGATGGCACGGCGGGCACGGCCGACGCTACCGCCTGGCGCGGCGACTGGAAGCCCGCCGAGCCGCAGGATGCGCTGGCACGCGCCGACTGGTGGACCGTGTTCGGCGATGCGCAGCTCGACGCGCTGATGTCCGAGGTGCAGATCTCCAACCAGAACATCAAGGCCGCCGAGGCGCAGTACCGTCAGGCGGTGGCGTCGCTGCAGGCCGCGCGCGCCGGCTTCTTCCCGACCGTGGACGCACAGGCCGGGGCCTCGCGCGCGCGCGGCGCCAGCGGCAATACGCTCAATGGCCAGAGCGTGACGCTGGGCGCGACCTGGGAAATCGACGTGTGGGGCCGCGTGCGGCGCCAGGTAGAGAGCAGCGAGGCCAGCGCACAAGCCAGCCAGGCCGATCTGGCATCGACGCTGTTGTCGACCCAGGCGACGCTGGCGCAGAGCTATTTCCTGCTGCGCGTGGCCGATGCGCAGAAGGCGCTGCTGGACCGCACCGTGGCGGACTACGCGAAGTCCCTGCAGCTGGTGCAGAACCAGTACGCCGCCGGCACCGCGCAGCGCTCGGACGTGCTGCAGTCAGAGACCCAGCTCAAGAGCGCGCAGGCGCAGCAGATCGACATCCAGATCACGCGCGCGCAGCTGGAGCACGCCATCGCGGTGCTGGTAGGCAAGCCGCCCGCGGCGCTGACGCTGGCCGCCGACGACTTCCGCACCGCGCCGCCGCGCGTGCCGGCCGCGGTGCCGTCGCAACTGCTGGAGCGCCGCCCCGACATCGGCGCGGCCGAGCGCCGCATGGCCTCGGCCAATGCGCAGATCGGCGTGGCGCAGGCGGCCTACTACCCGACCCTGTCGCTGTCGGCCAGCGGCGGCCTGACCGCCAGCACGCTGGCGCGCTGGATGTCGCTGCCGGACCGGATCTGGTCGATCGGCGGCGGGCTGGCCGGCACGCTGTTCGACGGCGGCCTGCGCAGCGCGGCCAAGGCGCAGGCGGTGGCGGCCTACGACCAGACCGTGGCCAACTACCGCCAGACCGTGCTGGGCGCGTTCCAGGAAGTCGAGGACAACCTCGCCGCGCAACGGCTGCTGGAACAGGAAGCGGTGGTGCAGAACGACGCGCTGCGCTCGGCGCGCGAGGCGCTGGCGCTGGTGAACAACCGCTACCGCGCCGGCACCGCTGGCCTGCTCGACGTGCTGACAGCGCAGACCAGCGCCTATACCGCCGAGCGCACCGCACTGTCGATCGCCGGCCGCCAGTACACGGCGGCGGTGGTGCTGATCAAGGCGCTGGGCGGCGGCTGGCATGCGCCCGGCGCGGAGGCCGCACAGGCCGCACAAGCCGGCGCGGACCAGCCGGTCAGCCAGCGCTAGCCGCCGGGGCGCGCGGCAGCGGCTGTTGGCAGATGCGCTCGCGCAGCCAGGTGGCGGCCTTGCCCAGCGGCCGCTGCTTGTGCCAGACCAGTTCCATCGCCACCGGCCAGTCCTGTTGCTGGAATGCCAGCGGCGGCGTCACCAGGCGCGCCGCGGCCGGCGAATTGGCCACCACGTGCCACGGCACGAAGGCCCAGCCCAACCCGCGCTTGACCAGCTCCACGATCACCCACTGGCTTTCCACCCACCACACGTCGGCGGCCACGCGCAGGCGCATCTTCTCTTCGCTGTCGGAGCGGGTTGCGACCATCAGCTGGCGGTAGCGCTTCAGTTCCTCCCAGTCCACGCGCTGGCCGGCCAGCGGATGCTCGGGCGCGCACAGGATCTGCATCGGCACCCAGCCCAGCGCATGGAAGCCCAGCGCCGGCGGCAGCACCTCCTGCCGCCACATGATGCCCAGGTCGGCGCCGCCTTCCAGCACCAGCCGGCTGACGTCCTCCATCAACGGAAACAGCAGCTCAAGCTCCACCGCCGGGAAGCGGCTGGAGAACTCTTCCAGCAGCATGCCCAGCGTCTCTTCCGGATAAAGCTCGTCCACCGCCAGCACCAGCCGCGTCTCCACGCCCTCGCCCAGGCTCTTGGCCACGCCGCGGAAGTGTTCGCAGCGCTCCAGGATCACGCGCGCCTCGGCCAGCAGCCGCTCGCCCGCAGGGGTCAGCACCGGGTAACGGCCGGAGCGGTCGAACAGCGCGTTGCCGGCGTCGATCTCCAGGTTGGACACCGCGGCGCTGACCACCGACTGCGCCTTGCCCAGCCGGCGCGCGGCGGCCGAGAACGAACCGGTGTCAGCCGCCGCGACGAATGCCTGCAATTGCTCGATGGAGAGGCTCATGAATAACTTTAAACGTTTATCTATCTGTTTTGCAGATAGTATCTAACTTGGCAATCCCTACCCAGCAGATAGACTAGCTCCCATCGCGTTTGACACGCAAGGAGAACAACGATGCGCAAGACCTGGGACCGGATTCGCCACGCCATCGGCTTCGAGGTGGTCGGTCTGCTGATTTTCGCGCCGCTGGCCAGCTGGGCCTTCGGCTATGAACTGCATGAGATGGGCGTGATCGGCGCGGTCGCCTCGCTGATCGCCACCGGCTGGAACTACCTGTACAACGTGCTGTTCGACAAGGGCATGCTGCGGTTCACCGGCCAGCTGCGCAAGTCGGTGCGGGTGCGCGTGCTGCACGCCGTGCTGTTCGAGCTGGGCCTGCTGGTGGTGTTCCTGCCGTCGGTGGCCTGGTACCTGGGCATCAGCCTGGTCGACGCGCTCATCATGGACCTCGCCGTGGCCGGCTTCTACATGGCCTACGCGCTGGTGTACAACTGGCTGTACGACCTTGTCTTCCCGGTGCCTTCGCTGCAGGCACAAGCCAAGCCGGAAGGCGCCGCGCTCGGCTGAGCGCGGGTTTTTCCCGACCCCGGAGGCGTCACTCCGGGGACTTCCCCGTCTTGCCGCGAGCGGTCGAATTGTTATACTCCATAACAAATCCAATTCGACCGGAGGCAGCGCACCCGCGCTTGCGTACCGGCGCATCCTGCACGCGGGGGAGACACCATGAAGATCGCAATCGCCGGTGGCGGCATCGGCGGACTGACGCTGGCGCTGCTGTGCCACCGCCACGGCATCGAGGCCGAGGTCTGGGAGGCCAGCGAAACGCTGCGCCCGCTGGGCGTGGGCATCAACCTGCTGCCGCACGCCGTGCGCATCCTGTCCGAGCTGGGACTGCGCGACGCGCTGGCGGATATCGCCATCGAGACCTCGTCGCTGTCCTACTACAACAAGCGCGGCCAGCGCATCTGGCATGAGCCGCGCGGGCTGGCGGCCGGCTATGACTGGCCGCAGTTCTCGATCCATCGCGGCGAATTCCAGATGCTGCTGCACCGTACCGTGGTGGAGCGCCTCGGCGCCGGCGCCGTGCATACCGGCCATAGCTTCGAGACCGTGCTGGACACCGGCGCGGGCGGACAGGCGCGCTTTGGCCTGCGCCGCCGCAGCGACAATGCCGAGGTCGAAGCCAGCGCCGATGTGCTAGTCGGCGCCGACGGCATCCACTCGGCGGTGCGCCGCCACTTCTACCCCACCGGCGACCTGCCGCGCTTTTCGCGCCGCCTGCTGTGGCGCGCGGTCACCGAGGCGCCGCCCTACCTGGACGGGCGCTCGATGTTCATGGCCGGGCACCAGGACCAGAAGTTCGTGGCCTATCCGATCTCGGAACCGCTGCGCCGCCAGGGCCGCTCGCTGGTCAACTGGATTGCCGAACTGCGCGTGCCCGACAGCGTTCCCGACACCCCGCCGCGCAGCGACTGGAACAAGCAGGTCGACAAATCCGTGTTCTGCGCCGCGTTTGCCGACTGGAAGTGGGATTGGATCGACATCCCCGCGCTGATCGACGGTGCCCAGGCGATCTACGAATTCCCGATGGTCGACAAGGACCCGCTGCCGCGCTGGACCTTCGACCGCGTCACGCTGCTGGGCGACGCCGCGCACCCGATGTACCCGATCGGCTCGAACGGCAGCGCCCAGGCCATCCTGGACGCACGCTACCTGGTCGACAGCCTGCTCGGCACGCCCGACACCGGCTATGCGCTGCGCGAATACGAAGCCGAGCGCCTGCCGCGCACCGCCGGCATCGTGCTGCGCAACCGCATGAACGGGCCCGAGCAAGTGATGCAGCTGGCCGAGGAACGCGCGCCGCAGGGCTTTGCCGACATCGACCAGGTGATCCCGCGCGCGGAACTGGAGGCGATTTCGCTGCGGTACAAGCAGCTGGCGGGATTCGACCGGCAGTCGATGCAAGGCAACCGGTAGGATCCGGCAGGTTTGACAATGCAGAACAAGACCATCGAGAGAGGAGACACCATGGCGCCCCTGACCACCACCAAGCTGGCCCGCCTCGCGCTGGCCGCGGCCCTCGCCTTCAGCGCCGGCAGCGCGCTGGCCGACATCACCGTCGGCGTCAGCCTGTCCACCACCGGCCCGTCGGCGTCGCTGGGCATCCCGCAAAAGAACTCGCTGGCCTACCTGCCGCAGAAGATCGGCGGCGAGGCGGTACGCTACATCGTGCTGGACGATGCCTCGGACCCAACGCAGGGCGCCAAGGTGGCGCGCCGCTTTGTCTCCGAGGACAAGGTCGACATCATCCTGGGCTCGTCCGCGGTGGCGCCGTCGATCGCCATTGCCGAGGTGGCCGATGAAGCCCAGACCGTGCAGCTGGCGTTCTCGCCGATCGAACTCAAACCCGGGCGCGGCGCCTGGACCTTCCGGCTGGCGCAGCCGGTGCGGCTGATGGCCAATGCCGTGGCCGCCACCGCCAAGACCAACGGCGTCAAGACCATCGGCTTTATCGGCTTTGCCGATGCCTACGGCGAGACCTGGCTGAAGGACTTTACCGCCGCCGCCAGTGCCAACGGCATCCGCCTGATCGCCACCGAGCGCTACGGCCGCGCCGATACCAGCGTGACCGCGCAGGCCATCAAGCTGATTGCCGCCAAACCCGACGCCATCCTGATCGCCGGCGCCGGCACCGGCGCCGCGCTGCCGCACACCACGCTGCGCGAGCGCGGCTACGGCGGCACCATCTACCACACCCACGGCGCGGCCACCAAGGACCTGATCCGCATCGGCGGGCGCATGGTCAATGGCGCGATCCTGCCGGCCGGACCGGTGATCGTGCCGGAGCAGTTGCCCGCGGGCGACCCGGTGCGCAAGCCGGGGCTGGACTACGTCACCCGGTATGAAAAGCAGTATGGGGCCGACAGCCGCACCCAGTTCGGCGCCCATGCCTACGACGCCGGGCTGGTACTGGAGCGCATCGTGCCGGTGGCGCTCAGGCACGCCAAGCCGGGGACGCCTGCGTTCCGCCAGGCGCTGCGGCAGGCACTGGAGACCGAGCGCGACATCGTGGTCTCGCACGGCGTGCTGAATTACAGTGGGCAAGACCACTATGGCTTCGACCAGCGCGGGCGGGTTATGCTGACCATCGACAACGGCAACTGGAAGCTGCTTAAGTGAATCCCGACGCATCCGGCACACCGCCCGCCGCGCCCCCGCGCCCGGGCAGCACCACCACCGCGTCCGCGCGGCGCAAGGCGCGGGACCCGCTCGCGCCGGATCCGGCCGCAAGCGCCGGTGCCGATGCCGGTTTCGACCCGCATGTGCCGAATATCGACTATGGCGTGCTCGACAACCTGATCGGCTACGCCATCCGCCGCGCGCAGATCCGCATCTATGAAGACTTCGTGCTGTCGCTGGCGCAGTGGCAGATCACGCCGCCGCGCTTTTCGGCGCTGATCATCATCTCGCGCAACCCGCACCTGAAGCTGACCGAGCTGGCGCAGATCCTCGGCATCGCCCGCTCGGGGGCGGTGCTGCTGGTCGACGCGCTGGAAGAGATGAACCTGGTGGCGCGCCGCCCGGCAGCCGGGGATCGCCGCGCCTACAGCCTGGTGCTGACGGCAGCCGGCCGCCGCACGCTGGAAGCCGCCACGCAGGCGGTGGTGGCGCACGACGCGCACGTCGGCTCGGAGCTGACCGGGGCCGAGCAGGCCACGCTGAAGTCGCTGCTGGCACGGCTGGCGCCGCCGCGCGCCGGCTGAGGGCAGCCGGCAAGACAGTCATCCTCCGGCCCGCGGCCATGCGTTAACATGGCCGCCATGCCAAGAACAATCGCCGCGCCTACTGCATCGCGACCCGGCGCCCTGCTGCGCCGCCTGTCGCCACTGCTCTCGCCCATCCTTGCCGCCGTGCTGCTGGCCGGCGGTCCCGCACTCACCCCGGCGCAAGCCAAAGCACCCGCCAAGGCAGCCAAGGCTGCCACCGCCGCAAAATCCGCCGCCGATCGCGCACTGGTGAGCGCCGGCGTGCCGGCCCCGGTGGCCGCGGCGCTGCGCCGCGCCGGCGTGCCGGCCTCGGCCGCCAGCTTCTACGTGGTCAGGCTGGGCGCGGGCACCGCCCGCGCCAGCTGGAATGCGCAGCAGCCCATGAACCCGGCCTCGACCATGAAGCTGGTCACCACCTTTGCCGGGCTGCAGCTGCTGGGGCCCGACTACCGCTGGCAGACCTCGCTCTACGCCGATGCCCAGCCCGGCTTCGACGGCACCGTCAACGGCAATGTCTACCTGCGCGGCCACGGCGACCCCAAGCTGGTGCCCGAGGAAATGGCCAAGCTGGTGGCGAAGGCGCGCGCCGCGGGCACCACCGGCATCAACGGCGACCTGGTGCTGGACCGCAGCTACTTTGCCGATGGCCTGGACAGCAACGGCACCATCGACGGCGAGGTGCAGCGCGCCTACAACGTCGGCCCGGACGCGCTGCTCTATGCGTTCAAGACGCTGTCATTCACGCTGACGCCGGACCCGGCCAGCCAGACCGTGGCAGTCAGCGTCACGCCCGAGCTGGCGCAGCTCAAACTGGACAACCGGCTGACGCTGACCAACGGCCGCTGCGGCGACTGGCAGTCCAGCGCCAGCCCGAGCGTGCTGCCGCAGGCGGACGGCACCGTGCTGGCGTCGTTCTCGGGCAACTATGCCAGCGACTGCGGCGAGCACGTGCTCAATATCGCCACGCTGTCGCACGCGGAATTCACCTGGGGCGGCTTCGTCGCCGAGTGGCAGCGCGCCGGCGGGCGCTTTGCCCACTTGCCCGGGCTGCGCAGCGGCAAGGTGCCGCGCGGCGCGGTGCTGCTGGCGCGCCACTACGGCCTGCCGCTGGCAGACATCGTGCGCGACATCAACAAGTTCTCGAACAACGTGATGGCACGCCAGCTGTTCCTGACCATCGGCGCCGAAATGGACCGCGGCGGCCCGGCCAGCACGGCACGCTCGACCCGCGTGGTGCAGCGCTGGCTGGCGCGCCAGGGGCTGGACATGCCCGGCCTGGTGCTGGACAACGGCTCGGGCCTGTCGCGCGAGGAACGCATCAGCGCCTATGACATGGCGCGCCTGCTGCAGCAGGCCGCGGCCAGCAACGTGGGACCGGTGCTGATCGATTCGCTGCCGGTGCTGGGCGTCGACGGCACGCTGCGCAACCGCCTGACGCGCGCCAACGCGGCCGGCAACGGCTACCTGAAGACCGGCACGCTGGCCGACGTGCGCGCGCTGGCCGGCTATGTGGATGCTGCCGACGGCGGCCGCTACGTGGTGGTCAGCATGATCAACCACCCCAATGCCGCGCAGGCGCTGGAAGCACACGACGCCTTGCTGCAATGGGTGTACCGCGGCGCACCCTGAGTCCGCGCCGGGCAGGCTGCGGCGCGGCGCCGTGGCCTGGCGCCAACGCCGCGGCCGCATTTTGTTAAGCGGACACTTACCAGCGCCCGATCCACCCCTATAATGCCAGGGTGCCGGCCGCGTCCTGCGGCGGCAGCCTTCCGGGCCGGCCCTCGGCCCCGGGCCTGCATTGCCCCCTCGCCCTCTGACATGACTTCCCGACAACCCCCGGTGTGGTTGCGCCTCTGGCATCGCTTCGCACCCGCCGAACGCGCCGGCTTTATCGACGGCGCGCGCTACTTTGCCCCGTCCCTGCCCGCGGTCTTCTCCTGGGGCCTGGTGACCGGCGTGGCGATGAGCAAATCCGTGATGACCGTGCCCGAAGCCATCGGCATGTCGCTGCTGGTCTACGCCGGCTCGGCGCAGCTGGCGGTGTTGCCGCTGTTTGCCGCGGGCCTGCCGCTGTGGACCATCTGGCTGACCGCGGCCGTGGTCAACCTGCGCTTCGTGATCTTCAGCGCCGGCATGCAGCCGCACTTCAGCTACATGCCGCTATGGCGGCGCACCATCCTGGGTTCTTTCAACGGCGACCTGCACTTCGTCTACTTCCTGCAGAAGTACAGCACGCCCGGCTACGAGCCCGGCAAGGAAGGCTATTTCTGGGGCATGGCGCTGACCAACTTCTGCATGTGGCAGCTGTCGTCGATCATCGGCATCGTGCTGGCCAGCCTGTTCCCCGACAGCTGGGGGCTGGGGCTGGCGGGCACCATGGCGCTGATCCCGGTGATGATCGCCACCATCAACTCGCGCTCGACGCTGCTGGCGGTGGTGGTGTCGGCGGTGCTGGCACTGCTTTGCTTTGACCTGCCGTACCGCCTCAGCCTGGTGGTGGCGGTGGTGGGCGCGATCGCAGCCGGCATGGCCAGCGACGACCTGGCCGCACGCGCGGCGCTGCGCGGCATCCGCCGGCGCAAGCCCAAGGTCCCCGAGGTCACCAACGCCGCCGCGCCGGAAACGCCGCCGGGAGACCGCGCATGAGCCATCTTGAAATCTGGATTGCCATCCTTGGCATGGCGGTCGTCACCATCGTCACGCGGGCGCTGTTCCTGATGGCCGGCGAGCATGTCACCGTGCCGGACCGCATCGCGCGGGCGCTGCGCTATGCGCCGGCCGCGGCGCTGGCGGCGATCATCCTGCCGGACCTGATGACCTGGCAGGGGCATTTCACGGTGGCGTTTTCCAACGACAAGCTGATGGCGGGGATTGCCGCCACGTTGTTCTACCTGCTGACCCGGAAGATGGTGGGGATGATTATGGTGGGGATGGCGGTGTATACGGCGTTGCGGTTGCTGGGGGGGTAAGGGACCCTCACCCCTCGAACGCCGCCGCCGCCCGCTCCAGCCGGTCCCGCACCCCGGCCCAATCCTGCCCTACAGGCAGCACCTCGAACATCAGCTGCGTATAGCCCTGCTTGTCGAGCTTGCGCAGCAAGCGGTAAAGCTCACGCGCATAGGCCGCCGCATCCGCAGGCGCCTGCACCCAGGTACAACGCTGGTCCACCAGCGGCGCCCGGCCAACCCACGCCACGCGTGCATCGTCCGGCAGCGCGACCAGCAGCGCCGAAGCCGCTTGCGCATCGGCCAGCAGCAGCGGTGTGTGCGGCGCGTAGTGGGCCTTGAGCGTGCCTGAGGCCCGCGGCGCGGCCGCATCGGGCGGCAGCGGGGCCGCGCCCAATACCTGCGCCATCATCGCCGCGGTGATCGCCCCCGGCCGCAACAGCACCGGCCCGATGCCCTGGTCCAGCCGCGACAGGTCGACGATGGTCGATTCGATACCGACCTCCACGCCATCGCCTTCCAGCACATAGACCGCATCGCCGAATTCATCGCGCACATGCTGCGCGGTGGTCGGGCTGACCTGGCCGAACTTGTTGGCCGACGGCGCGGCAATGCCGCCGCGGCCGCGCTTGAAGCGCGCCAGCAGCGCCTGCGCCACGGGGTGAGAGGGGCAACGCACGCCGATGCTGTCCTGGCCGCCGGCGACGGCCGCATGGATATGCGCGGCGCGCTTCAGGATCAGCGTCAGCGGGCCGGGCCAGAAGGCGTCGATCAGCTGCTGCGCGGCCTCGGGGACCTCGTCGGTCCAGTAGCCGATATCGGCGCCGTCCACCACGTGGACGATCACCGGATGGTTCGACGGCCGGCCCTTCAGCGCGAAGATGCGGGCGACCGCCTCGGGGTTCTCGGCGTCCGCACCGAGCCCGTAGACGGTTTCGGTGGGAAAGGCGACCAGTTGCCCGGCCTCGAGCAGGCGGACGGCTTCGTCCAGTTCAGCGGCCGTGGGCATGCGCGGCGACATCGTGTTCCTTGGAGCTATGGCTTCAGAGCGGGATATGCAACGCCTGCGCGGCGGCGGCAAAGGCGGCGGCGGCCGCTTCGGCATGCTCGCCCACGCAATTGACGTGGCCCATCTTGCGCGACGGGCGCGCATCGCCCTTGCCGTACAGGTGCAGCTTGGCACCGGGTTGCGCCACCACCTCGTCCCAGGACGGCGTGCGTTCCAGGCCGAACTCGAACCACACGTCGCCCAGCAGGTTCAGCATCTTGCCGGCCGAGTGCTGGCGCGTGCGGCCCAAAGGCAGCCGCGCCATGGCGCGCACCTGCTGTTCGAACTGGCTGGTCTCGCACGCATCCATGGTGATATGGCCGGAGTTGTGCGGGCGCGGCGCCATCTCGTTGGCGACCAGCGAGCCGTCGGTCAGCACGAAGAACTCGATGCACAGCACGCCGACGTAGCCCATTTCCGTGGCAATGGCAGCGGCTGCGGCACGCGCGCGGTCGGCAATGTCAGGCGACACGCTGGTCGACGGCATTTCCGTCGAGAACAGGATACCGTCGCGGTGCACGTTCTCGGCCAGCGGCCAGGTGGCGGTGGAGCCGTCCGCGGCACGCGCGGCCAGCACCGAGACCTCATAGGCCAGCGGCAGCATCTGCTCCAGCACGCACGGCACGTGCTGCATGGCGTTCCAGGCGGCGCGCACGTCATCGCGCGTCTTCACCCGCGCCTGGCCCTTGCCGTCGTAGCCCATGCGCGCGGTCTTGAGGATGCCGGGCAGCACATGGTCGGGCAGCTGGTCGACATCGGCATCGTGTTGGATCACCCAGTGCGGGGCCGGCGACACGCCGGTGCGCTCGGCGCACGCGGCAAAGAATTTTTTCTCGCCGATGCGGTTCTGCGCAATCGACACGCAGTAGCCGCGCGGCGCGACAAAGGCGCCCAGCTGCTCGAGCCGGTCCAGCGACAGCGACGGCACGTTCTCGAACTCGGTGCTTACCGCCTGGCACAGCTTGCCCATCTCGGCGAGCGCGGCCTCGTCGGTGTATTGCGCACAGATATGCTTGTCCGCGACCGAGCCGGCCGGGCTGTCCTGGTCCGGATCGAGCACGCATACGCGATAGCCCATCGCCTGCGCCGCATGCGTGAACATGCGGCCGAGCTGGCCGCCGCCCAGCATGCCGAGCCACGCGCCGGGCAGGATGGGCGCGTCGGGACGGTCGACGCCGAACTCGGCGCGCGATTCCGGCGTGTGGGCTTCGGAGAGGTAGGGATGGATATCGGTAGGCATTGCTAGGTTCCGTGGGATGTCCGGATGATTACAGCGGCAGCGTCATCGCGCGCGCGGCTTCGGTCTGCTTCGCGCGGAACGCTTCCAGCGCGCCGGCCAGCGCCTCGTCGGTGGTGGCCAGCGTGGCGATCGCATGCAGCGCGGCATTGGCGGCACCGGCCTCGCCGATGGCAAAGGTGGCCACCGGCACGCCCTTGGGCATCTGCACGATCGACAGCAGCGAATCCTCGCCGCGCAGGTACTTGGACGGCACCGGCACGCCGAACACCGGCACGATGGTCTTGGCGGCGATCATGCCGGGCAGGTGCGCGGCCCCGCCGGCACCGGCGATGATGGCACGGATGCCACGGCTGCGCGCGCTCTCGGCATAGCGGAACATGTCGTCCGCCATGCGGTGCGCGGACACCACCTGGGCTTCGAACGGCACGCCGAAATCCTTCAGCATGGCCACTGCGTGCTGCATCACGTCCCAGTCGGAACTGCTGCCCATCACCACGCCGACCAGCGGCTTGTCTTGCTTGCTCACTTTGTCTGTTCCTTCGTTGGCCGTTCCCGCACGCGCGGGAACGGCGCCCTGCATTACTGCAGTTCTTCGCCCGTCAGGCGCGTCAGCGCTTCACGGTACTTGGCGGCGGTCTTTTCGATCACGTCGTCCGGCAGTTGCGGCGCCGGCGCGGTCTTGGGCCAGGGCTTGCCGTCGATGCGCACGGCTTCCAGCCAGTCGCGCACAAACTGCTTGTCGAACGACGGCGGGTTGGTGCCCACCTGGTACGAATCGGCCGGCCAGAAGCGCGACGAATCGGCGGTCAGCACTTCGTCCATCAGCGTCAGCACGCCGTTGTCGTCCAGGCCGAACTCGAACTTGGTATCGGCGATGATGATGCCGCGCGTGGCGGCAAACTCGGCCGCTTCCTTGTACAGGCGGATCGAGATCTCGCGCATCTGGCGCGCCAGCGCGATGCCGATGCGGGCCTCGACCTCGCCGAACGAGATGTTCTCGTCGTGCTCGCCCATCTCGGCCTTGGCGGCCGGGGTGAAGATCGGCTCGGGCAGCTTCTGCGCGTTCTGCAGGCCGGCGGGCAGTTCGATCCCGCACACCTTGCCGGTGGCCTGGTAATCCTTCCAGCCGCTGCCGGCGAGGTAGCCGCGCACCACGGCTTCGACCAGGATCGGCTGCAGGCGCTTGACCACCACGGCGCGGCCCTTGACCTGCTCCACTTCCTCCGGCGCGACCACGGTTTCGGGCGCGATGCCGGTCTCGTGGTTCGGCACGATGTGCGCGAGTTTGCGGAACCAGAAGTTCGCCATCTGGTTCAGCACGCGGCCCTTGTCAGGGATCGGCTCGCCCATGATGACGTCGAACGCCGACAGGCGGTCGGTGGTGACGATCAGCAGCTTGTCGTTGCCGACGGCATAGTTGTCGCGCACTTTGCCGTGGCCCAGCAGCGGCAGCGAGTTGATGGAGGACTGGTAGAGAGCGTTGGACATGATGGTTCCGATAAAACGGCGAAGCCGCCGGGCGCTGGATGCGTGCCGCGGCGGCCGGAACTGCAATCCGCCTTCCCCTTGCGCGGAAGGCGGACTAGGGACATTTACTGCACGACCTGCGACAGCTTGCCCGCCTTGTACTGCTGCGCGATGTCGGTCAGGCCGATCGGCTTGATCTTGCCGGCCTGGCCTTCGCAGCCGAAGGCGATGTAGCGCGCCTTGCACACCTGCTTGGCGGCTTCGCGGGCCGGCTTCAGGTATTCGCGCGGGTCGAACTTGCTCGGGTTCTCGGCGAAGAAGCGGCGGATCGCGCCGGTCATGGCCAGGCGGATATCGGTGTCGATGTTGATCTTGCGCACACCGTACTTGATCGCTTCCTGGATTTCCTCGACCGGCACGCCGTAGGTTTCCTTCATGTCGCCGCCGAACTTGCGGATCTCTTCCAGCAGTTCCTGCGGCACCGACGACGAGCCGTGCATCACCAGGTGGGTGTTGGGGATGCGGGCGTGGATTTCCTTGATGCGGCTGATCGCCAGGATGTCGCCGGTGGGCTTGCGCGTGAACTTGTAGGCGCCGTGCGAGGTGCCGATGGCGATGGCCAGGGCGTCCAGCTGGGTGGCCTTGACGAAGTCGGCGGCCTGCTCCGGATCGGTCAGCAGCATGGAGTGGTCCAGCACGCCGACGGCGCCGATGCCGTCTTCTTCGCCGGCTTCACCGGTTTCCAGCGAGCCCAGGCAGCCCAGTTCGCCTTCCACGGTCACGCCGACGGCGTGGGCCAGCTGCACCACCTTGCGGGTGACGTCAATGTTGTAGTCGTACTCGGCCGGGGTCTTGCCGTCTTCGCGCAGCGAGCCGTCCATCATCACCGACGAGAAGCCCAGGTCGATCGCGCCCTGGCAGATTGCCGGCGACTGGCCATGGTCCTGGTGCATCACGATCGGAATATGGGGATAAGCCTCGACCGCGGCTTCGATCAGGTGGCGCAGGAAATGCTCACCGGCGTATTTGCGCGCGCCGGCCGAGGCTTGCATGATCACCGGGGCGTTGACCTCGTCGGCAGCCTGCATGATGGCCTGCACTTGCTCGAGGTTGTTGACGTTGAAGGCCGGCAGGCCGTAGCTGTTCTCGGCCGCGTGGTCCAGCAGCTGGCGCATCGATACGAGTGGCATGTCTAACTCCTAATAAAAAATGGGGTGTCTTCCGCGTATTCTTCTAGTCGGCGCTTACGCAGTGCATCGACTTACGTAGCGCATCGCCCGTGCCTGCCGGCGCCGTCAGCCTTGCGCATTCCGCGCTGGCGCTCCGTCCGGCATGGCACGCATTGCCTCATCTCACTTTCAGCTGCCCACCCTGACGATCTTCAGGGTGTTGGTGCCGCCCGGCTGGCCCATCGGCTCGCCAATGGTCAGCACGATGAAATCGCCGCGCTGCACCACGCCCTGCGCCAGCAGCAGCTCTTCTGCCTGCTCCAGCGCGGTGTCGCGGTCGGCGCTGGACTGCAGCGGCAGCGGCACCACGTTGCGGTACAGCTGCATCTTGCGCTGCGAGGCCAGGTTGGGCGTCATCGCATAGATCGGCACATGGATGCGGTGACGGCTCATCCACAAGGCGGTGGCGCCGGAATCGGTCAGCGCGGCAATCGCCTTCACCTGCAAATGATAGGCCGTGAACAGCGCACCCATCGCCACCGACTGGTCGATGCGCGAAAAGGTCTGGTTCAGGAAATCGGTGTCGAGCTGCACCACCTCGGACTTCTCGGCTTCGACGCAGACTGCGGCCATGGCCTCGACCGTCTCCACGGGGTAGCGGCCGGCGGCGGTTTCGGCCGACAGCATCACCGCGTCGGTGCCGTCCAGCACGGCGTTGGCCACGTCCGAGACCTCGGCGCGCGTGGGCACCGGGTTGACGATCATGCTCTCCATCATCTGGGTGGCGGTGATGGTCAGCTTGTTGGCCTCGCGCGCCAGCTTGATCATGCGCTTCTGCAGCGCCGGCACGGCGGCGTTGCCCACTTCCACGGCCAGGTCGCCGCGCGCCACCATGATGCCGTCTGACGCCTGCAGGATCTCTTCCAGCACGCCCGGGCGGATCGCCTCGGCGCGCTCGATCTTGGCAATCATGCGGGCCTTGTGGCCGTGCGGCTGGCCGGCCACGGCGGTCAGCTGGCGCGCCATTTCCATGTCGGTGGCGTTCTTGGGGAAGCTGACGGCGACGTAGTCGGCGCCCAGGGCCATGGCGGTCTTGATATCGTCCATGTCCTTGGCGGTCAGCGCCGGCGCCGACAGCCCGCCGCCCTGGCGGTTGATGCCCTTGTTGTTGGACAGCTCGCCGCCCACGCGCACGGTGGTGAAGATCTCAGTGCCGAACACGCGGTCCACCACCAGCACGATCAGGCCGTCGTTGAGCAGCAGCAGGTCGCCCGGGCCGACGTCGCGCGGCAGGTCCTGGTAGTCCAGGCCGGCGCGCTGCTCATTGCCGAGCTGGCAGCTCGAATCCAGGATGAACGGATCGCCCGGCTTGAGGGTGATCTTGCCGTGCTCGAACTTGCCGACGCGGATCTTGGGGCCCTGCAGGTCGGCCATGATGGCGACCTCGCGCCCGCATGCCTGCGCGGCTTCGCGCACCAGGCGGGCGCGGTCGAGATGGTCCTGGGCCGTGCCGTGCGAAAAATTCAGCCGCACCACGTCGACCCCCGCCGCGATCATGCGGGTCAGGATTTCCAGCGAGCTGGAGGCGGGGCCGATGGTGGCGACGATCTTGGTGGAACGAGTCATGCGCGGATTTCCTGGTTCAGGGCCCCGGCAACACCGCCGGGCCCGGCGGATGCGTCAGCCTGCGGCGCGCTGCTCCAGCACTTCGAATGCGGGCAGCTTCTTGCCTTCCAGGAATTCCAGGAACGCGCCGCCGCCCGTGGAGATATAGCCCACGCGGTCGGCGATGCCGTACTTGGCAATGGCCGCCAGCGTGTCGCCACCGCCGGCGATCGAAAACGCCTTCGATTCAGCGATGGCCTGGGCCAGCACCTTGGTGCCGTTGCCGAACTGGTCGAATTCGAACACGCCCACTGGGCCGTTCCAGACGATGGTGCCGGCGGCCTTGAGCTGCTCGGCCAGCATCGCGGCGGTCTTGGGGCCGATGTCCAGGATCATGTCGTCGTCGGCCACGTCCTTGACGTCCTTGACGGTGGCCGCGGCGGTGGCGCTGAATTCCTTGGCGCACACCACATCGACCGGGATCGGCACCGAGGCGCCGCGGGCGGCCATGATGTCGATGATGGTCTTGGCGTCGCCGACCAGGTCGGCTTCGGCCAGCGACTTGCCGATCTTCAGGCCGGCGGCCAGCATGAAGGTATTGGCAATGCCACCGCCGACGATCAGGTTGTCGACCTTGTCGGCCAGCGACTTCAGGATGGTCAGCTTGGTCGAGACCTTGGAGCCGGCCACGATTGCCACCAGCGGACGCGCCGGCTGGCCCAGCGCCTTGCCCAGCGCGTCGATCTCGGCGGCCAGCAGCGGGCCGGCGCAGGCGATCGGGGCGTACTTGGCGATGCCATGCGTGGTGGCTTCGGCACGGTGGGCGGTGCCGAAGGCATCGTTCACGTAGACGTCACACAGCTTGGCCATCTTCTGGGCCAGTTCGTCGCTGTTCTTCTTTTCGCCCTTGTTCACGCGGCAGTTTTCCAGCAGCACCACCTGGCCCGGCGCCACCTCGACGCCATCGACCCAGTTCTGCACCAGCTTGACCGGCTTGCCCAGCAGCTCGGACAGGCGCGTGGCGATCGGCGCCAGCGAGTCCTCGGGCTTGAACTCGCCCTCGGTCGGGCGGCCCAGGTGGGAGGTGACCATCACCGCGGCGCCGCCAGCCAGGCAGGCCTCGATGGCCGGCACCGAGGCGCGGATGCGCGTGTCCTCGGTGATGTTGCCGGCGTCGTCCTGCGGCACGTTCAGGTCGGCGCGGATAAACACCCGCTTGCCGGAGATTTTGCCTTGGGAAATCAGGTCGGAAAGACGCAGGACAGAGGTCATGGCGATGGATGGCGCGAGATTTCGCTGGAATTCGGGGAAACGGGCATTTTACCTGATCGTGGTCAACGCTTTGCCGATTCCGGACCGTTACGCACTTGTGATATGGCCCTTGCATCACATTCAGGGCAACCCCACGGGGAGCTGGTGACATATCTCCCCACGAAAGAAGGGTCAGCTCCATGCCCCTCTTGACCCCCGAGTGCGGTAATGTATGCAACGTCTGCTACAACAGACACGCAAAAAGCGCCAGAGCCGGTCTTGAAACGGCCATGACAGCAGGCGGCCAAAATAACAAGCAGCCAAAAAGAATGCAGCCGGTGTGCGATCAGACGCACCGCCGGCGCCGCGCATTTCCTTGTCGCGAATGCAGGGGGTGAGTCAGATGAAAGAAGCCGACATGCACGGAGCGATCCGTGGCTTGTACGAGGGCATTCTCGATCCCGGTGCCTGGCAGCAGAGCCTGCGCACCCTGACGGAACTGGCGGGCACAGCACATGCCTCGATGATGGTCTGGGACACCGTCCGCGACCAGGTCACCGTCAATGAGATCGTCAATCCGGTGGTGGAACTGTTTTCCGAGTACGAATCGGACTACCAGGCCATCGATCCGGCCAAGCAGTTCGCGCCGCGCCTGCGGCCGGGCGACTGGTATATCGACGCGCGCGAACTGGGCGAAGGCACCATGGCCCGCCATCCGTTCTACCGCGACTTCTTCCACCGCTACGATCTGCGCTCCTACGTGGCCTGCCTGGTCGAGCGCCAGCCCCACTACGAAGTCTATTTCTCGATGCAGCGCGCGCGCACGCAGCCGCTGTTCTCGCCCGACGACACCCGCGGCATGGACTGGATCATCCCGCATATGCGCAGCGCCATGGCCATGCGCGACCGCACGCTGGGGCTGACGGTGCTGGCGCGGCTGTCGACGCAGCTGGTGGAGCGGCTCAATTTTGCGCTGCTGGTGTTCTCGCCGCAGCGCCAGGTGCTGCTGAGCAACCGCGCCGGCGAGCGCTGGGCGCGGCGCCTGGACCCGGCCGGCAAGGTATCGGACTGGACCCTGTCGCGCCCGTTCGCCGACATGGTGCAGGCCGCCTGCGACCCGCAGCGCGCGGTCGCGGCGCAGGCCGCCCGCGCCACCGACGGCAGCGGCGCCGGCGCGCAGGTGATCGTGCTGCCGCTGCCGCCCTCGCACGCCTTTGCCGCGCAATGGCAGGAACCGGCGGCGCTGGTGATCGTGCATGAGCAGGACAGCGCGCCGTTGTTGCTGGCGCCGGTGCTGCGCGACCTGTACGGACTAACCCCGGCGGAGACCCGGCTGACCAACCAGCTGGCCACCGGCCAGGGCCTGCCCGAAGCCAGCCAGCAGCTGAACATCCGCCACGAAACCGCGCGCACCCAGCTCAAGGCCGTGTTCCACAAGACCGGCTGCAACAGCCAGGCGCAGCTGACGCATCTGCTCTCGCGCCTCGGCGCGGCGCTGGACGAGGCCTGAACACCACCGCGCCCGGCATCGGGCCGGCGCCGGCCTGCGGCCCACCCGTTGCCCCCGCGAAGAAAGTGCTAAAAGTACAAGAAGTAAAAAGAAGAAGGGAAGCCATGAGCGACACACAGATGCACGACACCATTCGCGCGCTGTACGAGGGGATCTTCGATGCCGACGCCTGGCAGCGCAGCCTGGGCGCGCTGTGCCAGGCCAGCGGCAGCACGCATGCCCATCTGCTGGTGCTCGACACGGTCAACGAGCGCGTGCTGGTGAACCAGGAGGTCAACCCCATGCCGGAGGCAGTGGCCGCCTACAGCGAACAATACGTGGCCATCGACCCGGCCCTGCCGTTCGCCAGGCGCATGTCGGTGGGCAACTGGTATATCGATTCACGCGAGCTGGGCGTGCCGGCGATGCGCAGGTCGCCCTTCTACGGCGAGTTCCTGCGGCAATTCGAGCAGTCGTCGGTGATGGCCTGCCTGATCGAGCGCCAGCCGCACTACGACGTGTTCCTGTCGCTGCAGCGCCCGCACGGCCACGACCACTATTCGCCCGAAGACGCGCGCGCGCTCGACTGGGCCATCCCGCACGTGCGCCAAGCGATGGCGCTGCGCGACCGCACCCACCAGGTGTCGGCACTGGCGCATGCGTCGGCGCAGCTGATGGAGCGGCTGCCGTTCGGCGTGATCGTGTTCCGCGATGACGGCAAGCCGCTGCTGGCCAACAGCATCGGCGAGGCCTGGGTGCGCCGGCTGCTGCCGGCGGCGTCGATCGAAACCAGCGCCGTGGCGCCGCCTGCCGCGGCCGTGCGCGAGGAAGCCGACTGGCAGCTGTCGCGCCCGTTTGCCGAAGCGCTGCGGGCGGCGTGCAATCCCGCCAACCCGCAGCCGGCACAGGCGCTGCGCGCGGCCGACAGCGCCGGCCGCCAGGCCCAGGTCGTCCTGCTGCCGCTGCCGCCCGCGCACCATCTGGCGATGGACTGGCAGCGCCCCAGCGTGCTGGTGGCGATCCATGAGCCCGGCACCGCGCCGATGACCCTGCCGGCGGTTCTGCGCGACCTCTACGGCCTCACGCCGGCCGAGACCCGGCTGGCCTTGCAGCTGTCATCGGGCATCGGCCTGCCCGAGGCGTGCGAGCTGATCGGCATCCGGCGCGAGACCGGGCGCACGCAGTTGAAGGCTATTTTTACCAAGACGGCTACGGGGACGCAGGCGCAGTTGGCGCATTTGTTGACTAGGTTGGGGGTTAGGGCTTAGGGGCGGGGCTTGGGGGGCGCTTGCCGCTTCTCGGGGATGCAGGCCGCTTTTGCTCTGCGATATGCGGTTGGTTGTCGTTCTTGACTAGCGTGGGCTGTTTCGCCGGCGTAGCCGGCGAAACAGCCCACGCCCGCCAAGAGCGACAACCGACCGCATGGCCAACCATCCCCAAACCACCCTCAATCCACCGAAGCCCCCACAGTCTTAACCACCCCCGCCCACTTCTGCCGATCCCCCTTCACCGTAGCCTTGAACTGATCCACGGTCTCGACCCGCGGCGTGTTGCCTGCATCGATCAGCTTCTGCCGGATCGCCGGCGTTTCCAGCGCCACCTTCACCGCATCGTTGACCTTGCGCGCGATCTTCGGATCCAGCCCCTTCGGCCCGAAGAAGCCGAACCAGATGGTGCTGTTGAAGCCGGGCAGGCCGCTCTCGGCAATGGTCGGCACGTCGGGAATCACTTGCACGTGCTGCCTGGTGGTCACGCCCAGCAGGCGCACCTTGCCGGCGCGGTACTGCGGCAGCACGCTCTGCACCTGGTTGAAGATGCAGCAGACCTCGCCCTTCACCACCGCCTGCAATGCGTCGGGGCCGCCCTTGTAGGGCACGTGGACCATGTCGAGGCCGGCGCGCGCGTTGAACTCGGCAAAGGCCAGGTGCGTGCCGGTGCCATTGCCGGTGGACGCGAAGTTGTACTTGCCCGGGTTGGCCTTGACCTTCTCGATAAACTCCTTGACCGACTTCACGTCGATCACCGCCGGGTTGACGGTCAGCACGTTGGAGACCTCGACCAACGGCGCGATCGGGGTGAAATCGGCCTCGGCGTCGAACGGCAGGCTTTTGTACAGCGCCGGGTTGATGCCGTGCGTGGCGGCGGTGCCCAGCAGCAGCGTGTAGCCATCCGGCCTGGCATGCGCGACCGCTTCAGAGGCGACGTTGCCGCCGGCGCCCGGCCGGTAGTCGTAGATGATGGTGGTCTTCAGCGACTTCTGCAGCGACTCCTGCAGCGTGCGGCCGACGATGTCGACGCCGGAGCCGGCGGTGAAGCCCATCAGGATCGTCACCGGCTGCGTCGGCCACTCCCCTTGCGCGCGGGCGGGCATGCTGACCGTGCTGATGGCAGCGGCGGCGCACAGCACGGCCAGGCCGGTAGCGGGACGGAAGGACAAGCGCGGAAGCAGGCGGGACGAAGTAGGCATGGGGGCACCGTCGGTAAGTTCAATGACCGGGATCTGAGCCCCGGGCCAGCGCCACACGATAGCAAGGTTCCTGCCAAAACCAAACGACCGAGTTGGTTTGAAGGTATGCCATGCGGGCATATGGTGCTGCCCGGTGCCGCTCAGCGCCGCAGCAGGCCCACCAGTTCATCCACGTCCGGCAGCGGCGCGCCGGTTCCCGCGGTGCTGTCGTCGTCGGCCTCCAGCAGCCCGTCGGCCAGCGCGCGCTTGTCGCGGTGCAGGTCGACGATGCGCTCTTCGATGGTGCCCGCATTGATCAGCCGGTACACCGTCACGGGGCGCTGCTGGCCGATGCGGTGCGCGCGGCCCATGGCCTGGTCTTCGGCGGCGGGGTTCCACCAGGGGTCGGCAATGATCACGTAGTCGGCCGCGGTCAGGTTCAGGCCGAAGCCGCCGGCCTTCAGGCTGATCAGGAAGACATCGCCCTCGCCCGCCTGGAAGGCGGCCACGCGGCGGGTGCGCTCGGCCGCGGGGGTGGCGCCGTCCAGGTACTGCAGCGCCAGCCCGGCGCGCTCCAGCCCCTGGCGCAGCAGCTGCAGGAAATCGACAAACTGGCTGAACACCAGGGTCTTGTGGCCGCTCGCGGCAAGCTCGCTGGCCAGCTCGACAAAGGCGCGCACCTTGGCGCCTTCGGACAGCTGCCCGCTGAGTTCCGGCGTGACCAGGCGCGGATCGCACGCGGCGCGCCGCAGCCGCATCAGCTGCGCCAGCACGTGGATGCGCGCCTGCGCCTGGTGCTGGGCCTGCGCCAGGGCGCGCGCACGGGCCCCTGCCGGCGCGCCTTTGGTGGCCTTGCGTGCCGCTTCCACGCGCGCCAGCGCGGCCTCGGCCTCGGTCTGGGCCTGGCGGCGCAGGGCCTCGTAGTGCGCGGCTTCGACCGGCTCGGGCTCGACCCGGATCACCAGCTCCGTGCGCGGCGGCAGTTCATCCAGCACCTGCGCCTTGGTCCGGCGCAGCACGAACGGCGCGATCATGCGGCGCAGCCGCTGGCGCGCCTCGCGCACGCCGCCGCGCTCGATCGGGTTGGCAAAGTGTTCGTTGAAGCGGGCCAGTGAGCCCAGCAAACCCGGATTGCAGAACCGCATCACCGACCAGAGTTCCGCCAGCCGGTTCTCCACCGGCGTGCCGGTCAGCGCCATGCGGAAGCCCGACGGCAGCGCGAACATCGCCTGCGCGCGCCGCGTGACCGCGTTCTTGAAGGCCTGCGCCTCGTCCGCGACCACGGTATGCCATTCGCGCGCGCAGAACGCCTTGCTGGCCTGCTGCAGCAGCGTGTAGGAGACGATCACCAGGTCATGCGGCCCGGCCTGCGCCAGCACCGTCTCACGATCGCCCTCGGCATAGACATGGACGTTGAGCGTGGGCGCGAAGCGCCGCGCCTCGGCCGCCCAGTTGCCGCACACCGAGGTCGGCGCGATCACCAGCGCGGCGCCGCCGCCGGCGCGCGCCACCAGCACCGCCAGCGCCTGCAGGGTCTTGCCCAGGCCCATGTCGTCGGCCAGGCAGGCGCCCAGGCCCGAGGCCGCCAGCGTCATGGCCCAGCGGTAGCCGGCCTCCTGGTAGGGCCGCAGCTCAGCCGCCAGCGTGGCAGGCAGAGCGATGTCCGCCTCGCGCGCGGCGCGCAGCCGGGCGATGCGCTGGCGGAAATGCGCGTCGGGATCGACGCCCGCGCCGGCCAGCACGTCGTCCAGCCACGGCGTGGCCATCTGCGGGACGCGAATGCCGTCGGGCAGATGCTCACCGACGCCGGCCAGGTCGCGCAGCCGGCCGCGCAGCGTGCGCGTCAGCGCCACGTAGACGCCCTGCCCCATCGGCACGAAGCGCCCGGCGTGGCTGCCGGCCCAGTCGATCAGCTTGCCCAGCTCCAGCACCAGCCCCTCAGCCACGCGCAGCTCGCCGGCCAGCCGGTACCACGCGCCGCGGCTCTCGATCTGCACGCCCAACTGTGGCAGGTCGGCCGGCAGCACGCGAATCTCCTTGCCGCGCGGCCATTCCACGGCCTGCACGGCGGGCAGTCCGGGCAGCGCCTCGACCACGGCGAGCGCGTCCTCCGGATCGTCCAGCGTCCAGGTGTACTCGCCGCCCGGCGGCGACAGCGCCACCAGCTGCGGCAATGCCGCGAAGACCTCGGCCACGCTGGCCAGCTCGGCATCCAGGTCGCGCTGCGTGGCCAGGGTCTCGCCGCGCACCGCGGCCATCAGGCGCTCGCGCCCGGCGCCGGGCGCCAGCCGCGGCCCGAGCGGGCCCAGCGGCGTCACCACCAGCCGCAGCGAGATGCCGCGGGCCACCGGCGCTACCTCGGCGCGCAGCCGTGTCTCGGCCTCCACCGCGCGTGTGCCGACGGCCTGGTCGGCATGGACCTGGAAGTGGCCAGCCAGCGCGCGCAGGGTCTGGTCGAGCTGCGCCTGGCCGTCCTCCGGGATCGCCAGACCGTCGCCGACCAGCCGCGCGGCATCGAACTGCGCCGGGGTGTAGCGGATCACCCGCAGCCGGTGCGGGCCGTCGCGCACCACCGTGAGCTGGCGCAGCGCCTCGGCCTCCTGGCGTGCGGCGGCGGGCAGCAAGGCCTCCATCGCCGGCGCCTCGCGCACCGGCGGGAAGATGCGCAGCACATAACGGCCGGCGCTGTGGACCGCTTCCAGCGCGGGGGCGTCCTCGACCACCTCCAGCGTCTGCGATGGCGCATGCGCCAGCACCACGCCCGGGTGGCCCACCAACGCCATCACCGCGGCGGCGCGGTCCAGCACGCAGCGCCGGTTGTGCGACTGGTCGCGGCGGATGGCGCGCGCCACGCGGGCATCCCACGGCTCGAGCCGGTCGTCCTCGGCGACCCGGGCCAGTGGCACCGGCTTCGGCTTGCCCCAGCCGCGCGCGCCGCGCACCTGCTCGAGCGGCTCGATCGTGCCCGGCACGCCGTCGGCGTCCAGCGTCAGCGCCCACAGCAGGCGCCGGGCCTCGGCGCCGGCGGCGGGTTCGGCGCCGGCCAGTGCACGCAGTGCTGCCAGCGCCTGCTGCCAGTCCGGGCCCGGCGCGGGGCTGGCGCCGTCCTCGCCGGGCTCAGGCAGGTCGTCATGGCCGGGATGTGTGGTCAAAGGCACGGCGGTTCTGGGATAGGGAAACGTGCAACAACGGGGGAACAGCAGGAAATGGCGTCCGAAATTCGGCAAACGCCCGGAAAAGAGGATTCTAGACCGCCGCAACGCCTGCATCGCGTTGTGACCCATGCCCCCGCGGCTTACAATGTCGTTTTTGGTGCGACACGCACTCTCGTGTCCGGGTAGCTCCAACGTAAGGAGTAGTGACCTTTTGTCGAGACAAGGGCAGGGCCTCGGCCCGAACCATCCCATCTCGACCATGACTTGCTTTGATGAACCTAGCCGCGAGGCCGGGCTAGTCCAATGTTGTAGGAAAGCCGGAGCACTGGCCGACCTGCAGCTTGCTTTTGCTGGATGGATTTCCAGCCATTGCCCAAGGGCGGGGACACTCGCCTTTGGGCGAGTTTCTCTGTAAACGCCTCCTCTACGGAGGGTGCGGGCGCATCTGCAACGGTAGTTTTGTTGCGGAAGTGCCACATAGCTCTTAACCGGTCCGGATGGATCGGCGCTACGTCCTTTGGGACGGCGGCTGAGGCTCGGAAGAGCCTGCCACCGTCAAGCGCTCGCCTGTACGGGAGCACGTTAGTTAGTAAGAAGTGAGGTCCCGGAGCGAAAGCTCTGCGCGTTATGGTTCGGTCGAGCCCGCCCGTGAGGGTGTCTTGATAGAGAACCTGCTATGCGACTAGCAGTAGCCTAAGAAGACATGCGTCACTGGTAACGGTGGGGTGTGAAGCTCTTCTGACAACGTAGCCCCCGAAAGGGTGTATCTCTGCCGTGAGGTAGGGATACAGAGACTCCCAGCAGCAATGAGGTCAAGGCGCTAGGCTGGCTGGCATGGGCAACATATGTGAACTGCTGATAAACGTCGTGAACATTGCGGTGCCAAAGCTGCTGATAGGCACTAACCAAAAGGTGAGTGGTCGGTTATCCCGCTCAAAAGTCGGGATACGTCGTCATATGACCATCGGCGGAGAGGCAGGCCCTAACCCAGTCTTGTAACGCGCAGGGAACGTGGTAAGCCCGTATGGCTGCCGGAGCGCTGTACGGCTCAGGCAGGCGGACCGCAAGGAACGCTGTTGGCTGTGCGGGTATGGGAGGTTGGAAAAAGCGAATGCCGGGCTGTAATGGTCCGGATAGGGATTGGAACATCATCCCACGCGAAAGCGGGCAGACTTCCAACTGGTTGATCGTCGCAAGACGGCTGACTAAACTCGCTTGTTAATTTTTTTCTTCCCTTGGGGGGCAACCGTCCCTCAAGGGGCGTGTTGTCTTTCGATGTTGGGGAAGATCCTCAAGATAGGAGGGCAGCATGGAAGCATTCATCCGCAAGGATGAATCTGCGCCTTCCGGCGTACCGCAAAGATGGGGCGACATTGATTGGCGCCGCGTGGAACGGAACGTTCGGGTAATGCAGATTCGAATTGCGAAGGCAACACAGGAAGGGGATTGGCGCAGGGTGAAAGCCTTGCAGAGGTCCCTGACCCGCTCGTGGGCCGCCAAGGCATCGGCGGTGCGGCGAGTGGCGATGAACCAAGGTGCGCGGACGGCGGGAGTCGATCGCGTAAAGTGGGAAACGTCTGAAGCCCGGTGGGAAGCCATCGGGAGGTTGAAGCGTCGGGGGTACAGGCCACTGCCTTTACGGAGGGTCTACATCCCCAAGTCGAATGGGAAGAAACGCCCTTTGGGCATTCCGACCCTACACGACCGAGCCATGCAAGCGTTGTATCTGCTGGCGCTGGAACCGGTGTCCGAAGGGACGAGCGATCCGAACTCGTATGGGTTCCGGATCAATCGCTCCACAGCGGACGCCATGTCTCAGCTATTCCTCAACCTGTCCAGGAAGGCCTCGGCCCAATGGATTTTGGAAGCGGATATCAAGGGGTGCTTTGACCATATCAGTCACGACTGGCTGGAGCGCAATGTCCCGATGGACAGGACGATTCTCCGGAAGTGGCTGAAGGCTGGCGTGGTATTTCAGGGCCAGTTTCAGGCGACCGAAGCCGGGACACCACAGGGAGGCATCATTTCCCCGACTCTGGCAAATGTGGCACTAAACGGGTTGGAACGATCACTGGGCAAGGCGCTTGAAGCCAAGCTCGGGGTCATGACGACGCGGAAGCTTAAGGTCAATGTTGTGCGCTATGCGGACGACTTCGTGATCACCGGTAGTACACCGGAGGTACTAGAGAACGAGGTGAAGCCGTGGGTGGAACAGTTTCTCGCTGTACGGGGACTGTCGCTATCGACGGAGAAAACGCAAATCGTCAATATCGCCGAAGGCTTTGACTTCCTCGGGTGGAATTTCCGAAAGTACTCGGGAACGCTGCTCATCACACCGAGCAAGAAGAATGTGCAAACGTTCTATCGCAAGGTGAAGGAGGTCATCAGTGTCGGGAAGGCAGCGAAGCAGGAAGATCTGATCAAGCTGCTAAATCCAATGCTGAGAGGCTGGGCGCAGTATCACAGCCCGGTGGTAGCGAAGGCGACGTTCACCAAAGTAGAGCACAAGCTTTTCTGGGCTCTGTGGCGGTGGGCAAGACGGCGGCACCGAGGAAAGAACGCCGAATGGGTGCGAAAGAAGTATTTCGCCCGCATCGGTGAACGGAACTGGGTGTTTGGGACCACGGCAGTGGACAAGAAGGGCAAACCCTTCTGGTTGGAGTTGTATTCGCTCGCGGGTACACCGATCAGAAGGCACAAGAAGGTTCGGGGGGACTATCATCCCTTTGACCCAGCGCAGGAGTTGTATGGCGAGAGATTGCGACAGGAACGCATGTCGGAAGACATGTCACACCGGAAGCAATGGATCAAGCTGTATATGTCCCAGCGGGGCTTGTGTGCGGTGTGTCAGTGCAAGATAACCAAAGAGACGGGGTGGAATGACCATCACATCGTTCCGCGCATTCTAGGCGGATCCGATGCTCTAGAGAATCGAGTACTGGTACACCCAGACTGTCACGTTCAAGTTCATCACTACGGCAGAGCCGCTGTGAAGCCGGTACTTGATTGATTCATTTACTTTGAGAGGCTTGAGCCGTATGCGGGGAAACTCGCACGTACGGTTCTTAGGGGGGAGACTGTCCAGCAATGGCTTTCTCCTACCCTACCTAATTTGACGGCGCTGGGAGAAAAGACATGTCGATGGCTGATCGCGACGGCAAGATTTGGATGGACGGCAAGCTGATCGAATGGCGCGACGCCAAGATCCATGTGCTGACGCATACGCTGCACTACGGCATGGGCGTGTTCGAAGGCGTGCGCGCCTACAAGACGCCCGAAGGCACCGCCATCTTCCGCCTGCACGAGCACACCCGGCGCCTGTTCAACTCGGCCAAGATCTTCCAGATGGCCATGCCCTTCGACGAGGCCACGCTGGAAGCGGCGCAGCGCGAAGTGGTGCGCGCCAACAAGCTGGAATCCTGCTACATCCGCCCGATCGTGTGGGTCGGCGACGAGAAACTGGGCGTCTCGGCCAAGGGCAACACCATCCACGTGGCGATCGCGGCCTGGCCGTGGGGCGCCTACCTGGGCGAGGAAGGCATGGAGCGCGGCATCCGCGTGAAGACCTCGTCGTTCACGCGCCACCACGTCAACGTGTCGCTGGTGCGCGCCAAGGCCAGCGGCTACTACATCAACTCGATCCTGGCCAACCAGGAAGCCACCGGCCTGGGCTACGACGAAGCGCTGCTGCTGGACACCGAGGGCTACGTCAGCGAAGGCTCGGGCGAGAACGTCTTCATCGTGCGCAACGGCGTGATCTACACGCCGGACCTGGCCTCGTGCCTGGACGGCATCACCCGCGACGCCACCCTGACCATCGCCCGCGACCTGGGCATCGAGGTGCGTGAAAAGCGCATCACCCGCGACGAGATGTACTGCGCCGATGAAGCCTTCTTCACCGGCACCGCCGCCGAAGTCACGCCGATCCGCGAACTGGACGACCGCGTCATCGGCGAAGGCCGCCGCGGCCCGGTGACCAAGCAGATCCAGGACACGTTCTTTGCCGCCGTGGGCGGCACCAACGAAAAGTACAACAAGTGGCTGACGCTGGTCTGAGCACCGGCTGCCAGCCCCTTCTGCGCGCGCCCGGTACTGCCGGGCGCGGCACACCCGCTGTTTTCATCGAACAATAAGCATCACTCCCTGCAACACCATGACGCAAACCGCCACCATCATCGAAATCGGCGCTGAAGACATTCCGCTGCACTGCCCGACCGCCAGCACCCCGGCATGGAACTACCATCCGCGCGTGTTCCTCGACGTGGCAGACACCGGCGAAGCCAAGTGCCCCTACTGCGGCACCGTCTACAAGCTCAAGCCGGGCACCGTGCTGAAGGGCCACCACTGACCCGAGCCGCCCGCATTCGCACGATCCTGACGCTCCGGGCCGCTTGCAGGCGCCCCGGAGCGTCGGCGTTGCCGGCGCCCGCGCCGGCGTGCCGGCTCCAAGCGCCCCGCCCATGAAGAAAGCCCTCGTCATCGCCCCCAACTGGATCGGCGACGCCCTGATGGCGCAGCCGCTCTTTGCGCTGCTCAAGGCGCGCCATCCGCGCCTGGTCATCGACGCACTCGCGCCCAAGTGGGTCGCGCCCGTGCTCGCGCGCATGCCGGAGATCGGCCGCGTGTTCCCGTCCGACCTCGCGCACGGCAAGCTGCAGCTGTCGGCACGGCTGATGTTCGCGCAGCAGCTCAAGAACGAAGGCTACGACCTCGCCTACGTGCTGCCGAACTCGCTCAAGTCGGCACTGGTCCCCTGGCTGGCCGGCATCCCGCTGCGCATCGGCTACCGCGGCGAAGCCCGCTTCGGCCTGCTCAACGTGCGCCACGCCAACCCGCCGCGCGACAAGCGCCCGCCGATGGTGGAGCACTACGCCCGCCTGGCGCTCAGGCCCGGCGCGCGCCTGCCCGAAGACCTGCCAGAGCCGCGTCTGCGCGTCGACCCGACGCGCATGGCGGCCACCGCCGAGCGCTTTGGCATCGCCCCGCACACGCGCGTGATCGCGTTCTGCCCGGGTGCCGAGTTCGGCCCGGCCAAGCGCTGGCCGGCCGGGCATTTCGCCAGGCTCGCGCAGATGCTGCGGCGCTCCTACCCGTATGCGCAGATGATCACGCTGGGCTCGGCCAAGGACGCCGAGATCGCCGCCGAGATCGTCAGCGAGGCACCGTTCGTGCGCAACCTGTGCGGCCAGACCTCGCTGGATGACGCCGTGGACCTGCTGGCGCTGTCCGAAGCCGCGGTCTGCAACGATTCCGGCCTGATGCACGTCACCGCGGCGCTGAACCGGCCCCAGGTGGCGGTGTTCGGCTCGAGCGACCCGCGCCACACGCCGCCGTTGTCACAGGCAGCGAGTATCATGTGGCTGCAGCTGGAGTGCAGTCCCTGCTTCAAGCGCGAGTGCCCGCTGGGCCACCTGCGCTGCCTGAAAGAGATCGAACCTGAAATGGTGTTCGTCGAGCTGCGCAAGCTGCTGCACCGGCCCTGATTTCACCGCCCTCGCCACTTCTACTGCCACCATGCCTCGCTTTGCCCGCCTGTTCGATTCCGCCGAAGACATCGTCGAAGCCTTTCGCGAAGCACTGAAGCTGCGCGACGCCGACGGCGCGCTGCGCCTGTGGCTGGACGAAGACTCGATCACCTGCGTGCTGCCCGACGGCCAGCGCCTGATCGGCCACGAACAGCTGCGCCAGGCCTTCCTGCAACTGCTGGAAGAACAGCCGGTGCTGGTCGATGCGATCGAGACCAGCAGTCATTCGTCGATGGCCGTGTCGATCTTCGACGTGACCGAGGCACTGCGCTTCGGCGGCGACCGCGTCGAGGCCGACCTGTACGTGCACACCACCTATGTGCTGATGCAGAACCACGAAGGCTGGCGCCTGGCACATGTCCACTGCAGCCCGGCCAACGCGGTGCAGGTTGCCGCCGTGGCCGCCGCGCCGGGGCAGGCGCTGCATTAGGAACCCGTCTGGTTCTAAACCCGCACGGCCGCGCCGCGGCCTGCTGCAACACCACGCCGGCATGACGCAGCTTCCGCACCACCGCCTTCCCCAGGTCGTCAACGCCGCCCAGGCTGATCCCGCCACGGCACCCGGCCATGGCTACGGCGAAGGCGTGCCGATGCCCTGGTGGCTGCGCGGCGGCCATGCCCAGACCATCATCCCCGCGCGCTTCACGCGCCGCCCGCCGCGCGTGAGCTTTCGCCGCGAGCGCTGGGACACTCCCGACCAGGACTTCATCGACCTCGACTGGACCACCCACCCGGTGCGCCCGGACACGCCGCTGGTGGTGATGTTCCACGGCCTGGAGGGCGATTCCGGCAGCCATTACGCGCAGGCGCTGATGCATGCGCTGTCCCTGCGCGGCTGGCAGGGTGTGGTCCCGCATTTCCGCGGCTGCTCGGGCGAGCTCAACCTCGCGCCGCGCTTCTACCACTCGGGCGATTCGGCCGAGATCCGCTGGGTGCTGGAGCGCATGCGCCAGCGCCACTGCGCCAGCGGGCGCAAGCTGCTGGTGGTGGGGATCTCGCTGGGCGGCAACGCGTTGCTGCGCTTCCTGGGCGAAGACGGCGCCAGCGCCGGCCACGTGCATGCGGCCGCGGCGATCTCCGCGCCGCTGGACCTGGCTGCCGGCGGCGCGGCGCTGTCGGCCGGCTTCAACCTGGTCTACACGCGCATGTTCCTGCAGACGCTCAAGCGCAAGTCGCTGGCCAAGCTGGGACAGTTCCCGGGGCTGTTCGACCGCGACACGATGCTGGCCAGCCGCGACCTGTACGCCTTCGACAACGTCGTCACCGCGCCGCTGCACGGCTTTGTCGATACCGACGACTACTGGCGCCGCGCCGCCAGCAAACCCGTGCTGCGCGACATCGCCGTGCCCACGCTGGTGCTCAATGCGCGCAACGATCCCTTCCTGCCGGCCGGGTACCTGCCCGGCCCGGCCGACGCCAGCCCGCAGGTATGGCTGGAACAGCCCGAGCACGGCGGCCATGTCGGCTTCATGACCCCGCCCGAGGGCTGGCGCCGGCACCTGCCGCTGCTGCCCGACGGGCGCTTCAGCGGCGATATCGAATGGCTGCCGGCACGGATCCTGAGATTTTTTGACAGCATGATGTAGGCGGGCGCAGCGGTACGATAAGCCACCGGCCCGCCGAGGAGACAGACATGGACGAGATCGTCAGGCAAGCCATGGCACGCTGGCCGAACGTGCCCAATGCCTACGGCTGGCTCGCGCTGGACCGCCGCGGCCAGTGGCGCCTGCGCAATGAATACGCCCAGCAAAACGGGCTGTCGGGCGACCCCATCCGCCATGAAGCACTGATCGGCTTTATCGAACGCAACTACCTGTGCGACGAGCGCGGCGCCTGGTACTTCCAGAACGGTCCGCAGCGGGTGTTCGTATCGCTGGGCTATGCACCGTGGGTCGTGCGGCTGCATGAAGGCGCGTTGCGCACGACCACGCAGCAGCCCTTCACGCTGCAGGCCTGCTACGCCGACGAACACGGCAATGTGGTGCTGGCCGGCACGGTCGAAGGCATGGCGCAGGGCAGCCCGCCGGCACAGCAGGCCGCCCTGCTGCACGACCACGACCTGGAACTGTTCAGCGGCGCCAGCACCTGGCATGGCGAAGCCTGCGGCACGGACCTGGGCGTATTCCACCACGATGGCCGCGACATCCCGATCGAGCCGATTGCCGAGAGCGAAGTGCCCAAGCGCTTTGGCTTCGTGCGCCAGCCGGCGGCCTGACGCAACTGCCCCCGTCAGAAGTACCTGGCCACCCTGAGCATGCCGCTCTGGTCCACGTAGTCCCTGGCGCCGCGCAAGCGGTACTCGGCCCGCACGGCCCATCCGCCCTGGGTCAGCAGCTCGAAACCGGCCGTCGCGTCGCCGTACCATTTCGGCATGCGCGTCGTGATCTGGAACGGTGCCGCCGAGAACTCCGCCAGACTGACACTGGCAGTGGCGTCGCCGCTCAGAAAGGCGCTGGCGCCCACGGCCAAGTAGGGACGCAGGGTCGCCCCTGCAAGCTCAACCCGGCCGCCCACCTCGAGACCCGGCGTCACCATCCACGCGGTGCGCCCGCGCGCGCCGTAGGCCAGGTTGAAGACACCGGCCCCGGACTCGCGATAGGCGGGCGTGTGATCGTAGGTGACATCGAGATCGGCGAACGGCTTGAGGTACCACGCCTGGAACGGCACCTGGTATGACGCGCGGGCGCGGGCCCCGAGGAAGTACGTGTCGGGCTTGCTGTTCGCGGTGGCGAACATGCGTGGCAGCGCGATGTCCCGCCGCTGCGTCGACGCTTCATAGCCGCCGAACAGCGCCCCGGCGAACAGCCAGTTGCCAAGCTGCCGCTTGAGCGTCAGGCCGGCCTGGCCGCCGTCGCTCGAGGCCCGCATGGCGCCATCGGCAGAGCGGGTGCTGGTGTGCGCATAGCTGAACGAGCCGCCCAGGTACCAATCGGGCGCGATCGCCTTCTGCACGCCAAACTGGACGCCGCCCTGCGTGCTGCGATAGCCCGCATCCTCACTGGTGGCGGTGCGCTCGACACTGCCGCCAATCGCACGGCCCCACGCACACTCGCCCTCCGCCTGGCGGGCATCGCCCTCGCTGAAGTAGGGGCAGCTCATCAGGCGGTTCAGGAAGGCGTAGTTTTCATGGCGGCGGCTGCTCGCGCGGGCCAGCGCCACGTCGGAGGCGATGGTGTTGAGGGCGCGCGCATAAGCGGACGGATCGGCGATGGCGGCGAGCGGGTCGAACACGGCCGCGGCCTTGGCATCGGCCGTGTTCCACAAGGCCTGCAGATGGTTCGCCACACCCGCCTGGTCGCGGTTGAGCGCGGCACCCGGGGACTGGAAGTGGGCATCGACCGAGATCAGCACATTGCGCTTGTCGTCGCTCTGGCGCAGGGCATAGGCAAAGACGGGCGACGCGCTGGCGACCCCGAGCTGCACCGCATCGTCAGCCAGCGGCTGGTCCGAATGGATGATCGCGAGCGCCGTGCCGCGGACCGGATACCTGGTGAGGGGCGTGACGGTGCCCGCGAAGCGGGACCCGCCGGCATTCGAAAGCTGGTCGCTGGCCTTGCCGGCGAAATCGAGATCGGCGGCGAAGGTGCCCGAGGCCAGCTGGTTGAAGCTGCCGAAGTTCAACCGCGTGGTCGTCATGACACCCGGGCCGCCGGGGTTGAGGGTGCCGGCATTGTTCAGCGTGCCATTGTTGATGTACAGCGCGTTGCCGCTGTAGAAGGTGGCGCCGGCATGGTTGTTGAACGTGCTGGCCAGGCCGGAATCGCGGCCGATGTCGACATTGCCGCGGATGGTGCCGGTGTTCTCGACCACGGCCTGCCGCTTTGCGCTGATCGCCGTGTCGGCGTCAATCAGGCCGGCGTTGCGGATCGAGGTCATGGACTGGGCGTATGCCAGCACGCCGGTGCCAGAGCGGCCGTTCGCGCTCACGCTGGCGCCCTTGTCGACGGCGATGTCGACCGTGGCGGCGCTGTCGCCCGTGGCCGCGCCCCAGCTGACCGCGGCGATGGCGGGTGAATTCGCCCCCTGCGTGCTGACCGCTCCGTTCGCGGCAAGACGGACCGACACCGGGCCGCCGGCCGCATTGGACGACGTCTGGCCGTCCTTCATGTAGACGCCGCCGTCCTTGAACACGGCGCCGCCGCCAAGGCTCATCGCCAGGATGCCCGGGGCGTTGTCCCCGGTGGTGTAGACCATGCCTTGCCCGCCCACCTCGACCGTGACCGGGCCGCCCCTGCCCGAGCCGCCCGCGATGCCGGCGCTCAGGACCAGGCCCAGGCCGTAGCTGACCGCCGACAGGTCGCCGGCCAGCCCGCCGCCCCCGCCAACGCTTTGCGCGAGCACGCCCACCCCGCCGCTGCCGGTGGTCTGGAGGCCGCCGTGGACCACCGCGCGCACCGGGCCGCCATCGCCGCTGCCGTTCGAGGCCGTTGCCGCCAGAGTGACCAGGCCCGGCCGGGTGCCGAGCGCGGCAATGCCGCCGCCGCCGCCGATGCTCTGGCCGAGCATGCCGACGGCATTCTGCCCGCCGGTCGTGATGCTGGCGCCGGCACCGAGCGAGAGGCTGACTGCCCCGCCGCCGCCGGCAACGCCATCGCTCGCGTTCAGTGACAGGGTGACCGGCTGCGCCGCCGTCTCCCCGCTGGTGAGCGCGACATAGCCGCCACCGGCCCCCACGCTTTGCGCCATCATGCCGAACGCCAGTGCACCGGTGGTGACGATGGTGCTTGCGCCATCGCTGGTGCCCGCACTGTCGATGCTGACCGAGCCGCCATCCATCTGGATGCCGCTCCCCGCCATGCCGCTCGCGCCCAGCGTGATGCGGGCGGGGCCCGTCAGCGCAAGCGCGGTCGGACTGATCGCCAGGCTCGCGGCGCCGCCACCGCCACTGATGCTCTGCGCCAGCACCCCATGGGACAGCAGGCCGGCAGTCCGGACCGTGCCGTTCTGCGTGATCGCCACACCGCCGGCACTGATCCCGCCGAAGCCGAAAAGCCCGGACATGGTCGCGCCGAGGGCGATCTCCGGGACCTGCGGGACCTGGCCCTGGCCCAGGCGCGCCGCATCCGTGCCGGCAATGCTGACCGAGGCGGCACCGCCGCCGCCGCTGATGCTTTGCGCGAAGATGCCAACCGCGTTCCGGCCCAGGGTGCGCACATTGGCGCCGCTTGCCGCTGTCACCTGGCCGCTGCCGGCCGCAACGGTGTCGCCGGTGAAGACGCTGGTCGCGCCCAGCCGGATCGCCAGCGGGCGCGCGGCGGTGCCGGCCCGCGCGGCAAGGCCGCCGGCGCCGAGCAGGCTGCTCTGGACGTCGGCCGTGCCACCGCCACCCCCGATGCTTTGCGCCAGGATCGCGGGCGAGCTGTCGCCCGCCGTTTCGATGCGGCTGGCGATGCCCGAGGCATCGACCGTCACCGCACCGCCAACGCCCGGGGGACCATCCGAGCGGCCCAGGCTGACATCAATGCTGCTGGTGATGGACAGGCCTTTGCTGGCCAACAGTCCGAGGATCTTGTTGATGCGCGCCAGGATCTCCGGCGCCGCCGCGCCGGCCTGCTTGCGCACCAGGTCTTCAAGGCTCTGCTCGGTGATGGTGCCGCGCCCGCCGCCGCCGCCAATGCTCTGCGCCAGGATCGCAGGCGCGGCCGTTCCTGCCGTGGCGAGGTCGCCGATGTTGGCGACGTGCACGGCCGCGCCATTGCCGCCCGAGCCACCGCCGCCGCCCACGGCCAGGTTGACGCCGATATCGGGCGCCAGCGCGAACGCCCCGCTGACGCCCCCGCTCACGGTGGCGATCATGCTGTCCAGGCTGGACAACAGGCTCGACGCGCCGGTGGCATGAACCGCCCCGCCCCGGCCGCCGCCGCCGCCGATGCTCTGCGCGACCAGCGCCGGCGCACCGCCGCCGCCGGTGGTGATGGAACCCTCGTTGGAAACCGTGACCGCGCCGCCGTTGCCACCGCTGCCGCCCTGGCCGCCGATGCGCATGTCGAACGCGTTCGAGAAGCCGCCAAGCTTCATCTCCGGCGCCTTCTCCAGCCATTCCACCACCTTGCCCAGCACACCAGTGAGCGCCGCCGGCGAGCCCAGCGTCGAGAACGAGCGGCCGGTCTCCTGCTGGACGCTGCCGCCGCTGCCCCCGCCTCCGCCGATGCTCTGCGCCAGGATGCCGATCGCATGGTCGCCGCCGGTGCGGATGCTCCCTGGGTAAAGGTTGTCGACCGTGACCGTCGAGCCGTTGCCGGCCCCGCCGCCATTGCCGCCCACCGTGGTGCCGTAGCTGATGGTGATGTCCGATGCCCCGAGCGTGGTCGGCCGCAGCGGCGCCGCGGCGGTGCCGCCGTTGCCGCCGCCGCCGCCGATGCTCTGCGCCAGTATGCCGTCGGCCCGCGCTCCGGTCGTCGCCAGTTGCGCGCGGCTGTCGATGCCTATGGTGCCGCCACTGCCGCCGGCACCGCCCGTGCCGCCCACCGTGTGCCCGATGCTGGCAGCCCCGCTGGGCAGGTCGGGGCCGAGCACCGGCGCGATGGTGACCTGGGTCGAATCGGCGAAGGCGCCATTGCCGCCACCGCCGCCAACCGACTGCGCGAGGACGGCGTTAGCCAGGGCGCCGCTGGTCGCCACGCGCGCACCCTGCGCCAGGTTCACCGCCACCGCGCCGGCCGAGCCGCCTGCCCCGCCATCGCCGCCAACACTCATGGACACCCCCAGCAGCACGCCGGCGGACGTCGCGCGTGCCGACCCGCCCAGCCCGCCGCCACCGCCAATGCTCTGCAACGTCAGGCCCGACGCCGCCGCCCCCGCCGTAGCGATATCGCCGGACGTGCCCAGGGAGATGTTGCCGCCGTCACCGGCCGCGCCGCCGCGCCCGCCCACGGCCATGGCCGTGATGAGGCCAACGCTGTCGGCATCGCCACCCGCGCCGCCGCCACCGCCGATGCTCTGCAGCAAGACGGCCTGGCTGTGGTCGCCGGCGGTCCGGATGGTGCCCTGGTTGCTGGCGGCCAGCACGCCGCCGTTGCCACCATTGCCGCCGTTGCCGCCCCCGACCCGGAACACGCCATGGCTGCTCGTGCCGGCCCCGCCGCCGCCGCCGACGGCATGGGCAAAGATGCCGGCGGCATCCTGTCCCTCAGTGGCAATGGTGCCGCTGTTGTCAATCTGGACGGCGATCGTACCGGTACCTGCTCCGGCGCCGCCGTTGCCGCCGCGCCCGAACGTCCCGGCGGGACCGCCAGCGCCACCGCTGCCGCCGATCACCATGGCCGAGATGCCATTCGCATTGGCGCCATGCGTGGTGATCGAACCCGTGTTGGTAATGGCAACCCCGCCGGCCGCCCCCCCTTTGCCGCCATCGTGCCCGTCGAGCCAGCTGCCCTGCCCGCCGTCCGAGCCGTCCCCGCCGATGCTCGCGGCAAGAATGCCCGGCGAGCGCGCCCCGCCGGTCGTGAGCGCCGCGCCGTTGACCACCGTCACATGGCCGGCATTGCCTCCGTCGGCCGCTTTGACGTTTACCAGCGGAATGGGCAGGCCGTCGGCGTCCACCTCATGCCAGGTCCGCGCCGTGCCGCCGATCGAGCGCGCCAGGATGCCCGCCACCCTGGCACCCTGGGTCGTGATGATGCCGTCCGCCGCAGTCACGGTGACGTCGCTCGCGGAACCGCCCTTGCCTGAATTGGCGTGGCCGCCGAACTCACTGTCGTTGCGTCCCCCGCCGCCCTGGCCGCCCAGCGCCTGGGCGCGTATGCCCGCACCCATTTCGCCCGGGAAGGCGCCAACGCCGCCCGCCCGCACGGTGACGGTGGACTTGCCGTCCAGGGTGACACTGACCGGCCCGACGGCATTGCCGCCGGCCCCGGCATCCCGCTCCGCGGCGCCAAACTGCGGGATCGCGCTGTCCTGCCCGTTGCCGCCGATCGTTTGCGCCGAGATGCCGTAGCCGACCGCATCGATGGTCGACCCCGTGACCGCCAGCACCACGGCGTGGCCATCGCCGCCGCTGCCAAAGGGTGGGTGGCGCCCGGCGTCTGCCCACTTGCCGCCGTCGCCGCCCCGGGAGATGGCGGAAATGCCGGTGCCCCCGGTACTGACCATGGTGCTGCGCTGAACCGTGTACTCGATGATCCGGCCCATGCCGCCCTTGCCGCCCCAGTGATTCTGGCTGTCGACATCGTCGCCGTCGCCACCATTGCCACCGCTCACATCAAGCGTCACGGAGGTGCCTGCCGCCTTGATGTTCAGGCCCGACTGGGTCAGCACCAGGTCGCTTCTGCCGTCTGCGCCGGCGCAGCCATTGCTGCCAGCGCAGTGGCCGCCGTCGGCCCCGCGCAGGTCCAGCACCACCGGTCCCGATTGCGCAAAGACCAGCGTGCCGAGCGTCAGGTGGGGGACGCCGAGCGCCAACGCGAGCGGCAGGGGGGAAATCCGTGGCTTCATGAAGCGCGGGCCGGTGCGTCAGGCCTTGGCGGCCTTTGCCGCTTCGCCCAGCACGTCGGCCGCGGCGCGGATGAACTCGCCGGTGCGTTCGGTGCTCGGCGGACCGCCGTTCCAGTTCAGCGTCAGGCAGAAGGTCACCGGCACCGCGCCCACCAGCATCTGCCCGGCGAAGCACAGGCAATGGAAGCTTTCCCAGTCGATGCTGCCGCCCTTGCCGAAGCCCTGCGCACCGGCCGGCACGGCCATCCACACCGCATCGGCCATGGCCTGGATGCGCCTGAACTCCGTCAGCGTCGCCGGCTGCGCGAAGAACTTGCCCGCCAGCGCTTGCCGGTACCAGTTCACCATCTCGGTCGCGGTGCTCAGCATCGCCTGCTTGTCGTTGATGACATTGGTGCGCGACGTGAGGCCAAGATCCTCGCCGTTGTCCATCCTGACCATGCCGTCCCAGCCGAGGTCGACGCCGGATTCCGCCCCGGCCAGGTAGGAGAACAGCTTGCGGGTCGAATCCGGGATGCGGGTCTGGGCCAGGCCCGCTTCGGCGATCAGCGCGCGCACGCGGTCGGGGCCGACGGCGGCGAGCGCGATATCGGTACCGGTGTTGTCGCTGTGCGTGATCATGGCCTCCAGCGCATTGCGGTACGGCGTCTTGCCGGTCAGCCCCAGGAATACCGGACTGCCGGGGGAACGGAAGGTATCGCTGACGTCGCAGGCCAGGTTCTCGCTCAACCCGCCGCGGCCGGCTTCGGCGTCGCGCAGGAACTGCGCCAGGATGAAGGTCTTGACGGCACTGCCGACGAACAGCTGGCGGTCCGGATTGTAGCCAGCCGACCATGCATTGGCGCCGCCGCCAGCCGGCTCGGCGCGCAACAGGCAGTTGGCGGTCTCCGGCGCCAGCGCGGCAAAGCGCGCGATCGCGGCCTCCACGTTCGGCGGCGCGGCAGCTTCGGCGCTGCCGCCGCAGGCGGCGATCGCGGGCAATGCCAGGGACGTGGCGGCGAGCTTGAGCGTGCGCCGCTTGGCGGGCTGGAAGGCAGACATGCGAAGGTTCCCGTACTGAAAAGACTGGCCGGCGCGCCGGCGCGTTGAGTTGGCCTGTGTCGGCACGGTATTGCCGCGCTGCACAAGCTGGCTGATTGTGCGGCGAGTTTATGCCAGAATCAGTCATCAAAAGTAGTCAACGGGTCTCGAAGTCTGGTCAAAGCGTCGCAAGGGCATGCAAGGCAAGCGCCACCGCTGCATGGGTTGCCACGCCATGGTGGATTCTTGTTTCGGGGGCAGGGTCATGACAACAACAAGCCGCGACGCGCATGCCGTCATGCCGAAGCCACGCGCAGGCACGCAAGCCACGTTCCGCAGTTTCTCCACCAGCGACCTGGCCGAGTCCGACCGTCTCGACTTCTGGATGGCCAATGCCTATCGCTCGGTCGAGGCGCGCCCCGACCCGGACGTTGCGCTGTACGGCAGCGTCGCGAGCTGCGATGGCGCCGGCGCCCAGTTTATCCACTGCACCAGCTCGGCCGTTCGCACCTGGCTCACGCCGCAGCGCGTGCGCAGCACCGACGAGCACATCGCCATCTGCCTGCTTGACCGCGGCGAGTACCGGGTGGAGCAGCGGGACGGCATGCGCACCGTCGTGCGCGCCGGCGAACTCTTCATGTTCGATTGCGGCCAGCCGATGTCATCGGACTGGACCGAGTCCTCCACCTGCTACCTGCGCCTGCCGCGCGAGACCGTGCGCCAGGCGCTTGGCCACGATCCCGCGAATCCGGGCCGTATCGCCACGCTGCTGACGGCGTCCTCGCTTGCCCCGTTTGTTTCCATGCAGCTGCGCATGCTTGCCGCCCACGGCCCCCGGCTTGACCGCGCCGCCCTTGGCGTGGTCATGGAGAGCACGGTCGGCATGGCGTTGCAGCTTATCGCCACGCATCCGGACATCGCCAGAGCGGATGCCGGGAATGCTCAGTGGCGCTCCGGCAAGCTGCAACTGCAGGCCGCGTATCGCTTCATGGAGCAGCATGCGCACGAGCACGACCTCACGCCCGACCGGATTGCCGCGTTCCTGCACTGCTCGCGCGCACAGTTGTACCGGCTGTTCGAGGGAGAGCCCCTGCGCGTCATGGCGGCCCTGCGCGAGATTCGCCTGCGCCGCAGCCGCGAATACCTGGAGCGGGCCGGCCAGTCCGCGCACATCGGCGCGATCGCGCATGCCTGCGGCTTTGCCGATCCGTCGGCGTTCGGCAAATTGTTCCGGGAGCGTTTCGGCATGACACCGCGGCAGGCACTGGCCGGCGCCATCGGGCCGGCCAGGCTTGCAGAATGAATGGAAGGGGGAGTCCCCGGCTGCATGCGGGGACGACGCTGGTGCTCGCGATGACTTCGTGACGACAAGTGCAGCGTGCCTCAGTTAGGCATGCCCTTGCTGTCCTGCTTGTCCTCGCGGTACTGGCGCTCCAGCTGGTGCAGGCGCGCATCGACCTCGGACAGCGTGTAGAAGTCGCCGTCGCCGGCCTTGCGCGCGATCTGCAGCTGCTCGATCGCGGCCTGGTAGGCGCCGTCCATCGCATACTTCTCGGCCAGCGCCTGGTGCTGCTGCAAGCGCTTGCCCTGGCCCGCGTAGGCGCGCGCCAGCAGCTCCCACCAATCGCTGCGGCTGGTCTCCTGGCGCGTGCGATCGCGCAGGAAGCGCACGGCCTCTTCATAGCGGCCTGAGCCGACCAGGGTATCGGCATAGGCAATCGCCACCGCGTGCGACAGCGGGAACGCCTTCATCGAGGCAGTGGCCTGGGACAGCGCTTCGGGCACGCGGCCCTGGGCGCGCGCCAGTTCCACCGTCATCACGTCCAGCATGGGGCTGCCCGAGGTGGCGCCGGGGATATTGCCGTAGAGGCGGCGCGCCTCGGCCAGCTCCTGCTCGGCGGCCGGGTAGCGGCCCAGCCGCTGCTCGGTAAAGGCAAGGCCGTAGTGCAGCGCCGGAGCGCGCAGCACCGTTGCTCCCGGCAGTTGCGTGCGCAGCGCCGCGCGCAGGTTCTGCAGGTCGCTGGGCGACGATTCCTGGATCACGCGGGCCCGCATCCGCGCAAACTCGTATTCGGGCGTATTGGCGACCTTGCGCTTGCTGGCATGGCTGACGCGATCCTGCATGTCGGCAATCCGCTCGGAGGTCAGCGGGTGGGTCCGCACATAGGACGGCACCGAGTTTTCCGCAGTCCCCGCTGCGCGCTGCAGCCGCATGAAGAAATCGGGCATGCCCTGCGGGTCAAACCCCGCCGCGGTCAGGATCTGGAAGCCGACCCGGTCGGCCTCGCGCTCGGCCCCGCGCGAGAACGACAGCTGGTTGGCAATGGCCGCGCCCTGCCCGCCCATCGCCAGCGCCGCCGCGGCGTCCGGGCTGCGCGTGGCGGCCAGGCCCGCCAGCACCATCGAGGCCAGCGCGATCCACATCGACTGGTCCTGCGAGGTGATGCCGCGCGCGATATGCCGCTGCATCACGTGGCCGATTTCATGGCCCAGCACCGAGGCCAGCTCCGATTCCGTATCGGACTGCACCAGCAGCCCGGTATGCACGCCGATATAGCCGCCCGGCAGCGCAAACGCGTTGATGCTGCGATCACGCACCGCGAACAGGTCGAAGCCGGTGGCAAAGGTGCCCGCGCCGGTCGAACCGGAGATGCTCTGGCGCCGCGCCGCCTGCACCAGCCGGTAGCCCAGCGCGTTCAGGTAATCGGACAGCAGCGGATCCGGCACGTACTGCGGATCGCGGCGGATATCGCGCATGATGCGGTCGCCCAGGCGCTTTTCCATGTCGGGCGACAGCGACGCCGTGGAGGGGTCGCCCAAGTCCGGCAGCTGCACGCCGCCGGCCTCCACCACGGCGTTGTTGGTGCGCAGGCCGAACTCAGACTTCTGGCCCGCCTTCACGCTGCGGTTCAGGTTGTCATAGACTTGGTCGCTGGCCTCGCCCGAGATGGCGGGCACCGGCTGCGGCGGCCTGGCCGCGGGCGTGGCCGCCACCGGCGTGGCTGGCGCCGTGGTCGTGCGCGGCGTACCCTGGGGCCAGGCCGGCGCCGCCAACGTCAGCGCCAGCAGCGCCGCCAGCGGCCGCCGCCATGGCGTCCATGCGCCGCCGGCGCGGCAATGGCTGTCGTCGCCGCGATGTGACGCGGAACCGGCAGGAACAGCGTCCGCCACGGCGCCAGGGCCGCGTGCGGCAGACCTGCGAAGCGATGGGTGTTTTGGCATGTTGCTATGATAGCGGCCTCCCGTGGCCGTTCCCATCGGATGCTTCCCAGGGACGCTGGCGGCCACCTGCACGCAGTTCGCACTGAAGCCCACGATCATGACCCAGCTCACCCATTTCGATACCGCCGGACAGGCCCACATGGTCGACGTCGGCGACAAGGCCAGCACCCACCGCGTCGCCGTGGCCACCGGCACCATCACCATGGAGCCCGCCACCTTCGCGCTGGTGCGCGACGGCAGCGCAAAGAAAGGCGACGTGATCGGCATCGCCCGTGTGGCGGCGATCATGGCCACCAAGCGCACCGCCGACCTGATCCCGCTTTGCCACCCGATCGGCCTGACCAAGGTGGCGGTCGAGTTCGCGCTGGACGAGGCCACCGCCACCGTCGCCTGCACCGTGCGCACCGAAACCCGCGGCCAGACCGGCGTGGAGATGGAAGCGCTGACCGGCGTGCAGGTGGCGCTGCTGACGATCTACGACATGTGCAAGGCAGTGGACCGCGGCATGGTGATCGGCAATGTGAAGTTGCTGGAAAAGCATGGGGGCAAGTCGGGGGATTGGGTGGCGGCGGGCACTACGTGATGGGCTCGGTCCATGGAAGCGGAGATGGACCGTGGCAGTTACGTCAACCGAAGCGAAGCCGAATCGACCCCCTTGGGGCTGTTCTCGAACGCTATGTCGTTGAGGTCTGTCCGTCGATGCGTGGCGGTACCGAAGACACGATTCGACTGCGTGCGATCTGCTACGTCGCACACCGGTTTTGCCGCTGTCTATACTCCAACCGGACGAATGGGTGCTCCGCCCGGTCCCGGGGACGTTGCCGCCCCGCCGCGTCGGCAACGCTGAGAAAAATAGGGGACACAATGGCAAAGGTAAGTCCCGCAGGTGCTATCAGGCGATGGATTGCCCTCGTAATCTATGCAATCGCGTTGCCGATCTTTGTCCCTGCCATGAGTCATGCGCAATCGCCAGAGAACGTAAAGCAGGCCATGGAGTCACTGAAGGCGAAGACGGCCAAATTGGGCACACCGGGGGTTAAAGGAGAAGATGCTGTTGCCGGAAAACCCGCGCCAGCGTTGTACTTTGGCGCGACCAAGATGAACAATAACTTCGCCGTGGTTGACGAAGTCAAGAAGGAACACGGCGGCACAGCAACATTGTTCGTCAAGAGTGGCGATGACTTCGTCCGTGTGACGACGAATGTGCAGAAGGATGACGGATCGAGGGCGGTTGGGACCGTTCTTGATCCCAAGGGCAAGGCCAGCGCCGCAATACGTGGCGGCGGTGCCTACTACGGTGACGCAGACATTCTCGGCAAGCCCTATATCACCGGGTATGAACCCATCCGGGATGCCGGCGGAAACGTCATCGGTATCTACTACGTGGGATACCCCAAGGCGAAGTAATCACGATAGTTGCCCAAGTGGTTCGCGTCACCTAACGGTGGCGCGTTTTTTTGCCCAATGTGACGGCCTCCATCACCATCTGCTTCTGGCGCGGCGTCACTGCCAAGTCCTGCGCCTTGCCCCAGTCCTGCGCAGCGATCGCCTCATATATCTTCCCGTCTAATTCTCTGTCAGAAAAAAACTTGCAGCGACTGGGTGGCGGGCGACACCAAGAAATGGATATGGCGATCACCCGGCTCGCGGCAAAACCAGGAAGCGCAAACAAGAAACCCGCCGAAGCGGGTTGGTGGGTCGGGCGTCGGAACGAAGTAGACGTGGGGTTGCGGCCCATATGGGTGGCCGCCTTTGGCTAAGTTCGTTCCGACTTGGGCTCAGTCTACGGGAACCGCCTTACGTCCCGTATCGGGGTAAATCGTAATGGCAAGACGCGGAAGTGCTTCAGCGTAACCGGCTTCGGGCTCGTCCACGGAAGCGCCGTCGTTCAAGCCTTGCCCATGGCTTCGCGTTGCGCCGTCAGGAACCTCTCACCTAGACTACATCGATCAAACCGACGAGGCAGGCAACCGTCCAGCCCCGCGCGATCTGGCGCCCCCACGTCCGCGCAAAGGAGATCGACCATGTTGACCCAGAAGACGAAGGACATCGTAAAGGCCACCGCACCGGTGCTGGCCGAACACGGCTACGACATCATCAAGTGCTTCTACGAACGCATGTTTGAAGCGCATCCCGAACTGAAGAACGTGTTCAACATGGCCCACCAGGAACAGGGCCAGCAGCAGCAGGCGCTAGCGCGGGCGGTCTACGCGTATGCGGAGAATATCGAGGACCCGGGCAGCCTGATGGCCGTGCTGCAGAACATTGCCAACAAGCATGCGAGTCTCGGCGTCAAACCGGAACAGTACCCGATTGTTGGGGAACACCTGCTGGCGGCCATCAAGGAAGTCCTGGGCGACGCCGCAAACGAGGAAATCATTTCGGCATGGGCGCAAGCCTACGGGAACCTGGCCGATGTACTGATGGGCATGGAGAGCGAGCTATATGAGCGTTCGTCGGAACAACCGGGTGGCTGGAAGGGGTGGCGCACCTTTGTGGTTCGCGAGAAGCGCCCCGAAAGCGACGTGATCACGTCATTCATCCTTGAGCCGGTCGATGGTGGTCCGGTGTTGAACTTCGAACCCGGCCAATACACCAGCGTCGCGATGGATGTGCCCGCGCTCGGGTTGCAGCAAATTCGCCAGTACAGCCTGTCGGACATGCCAAACGGGCGGAGCTATCGGATCTCCGTCAAACGTGAAGCTGGCGGGACGCAGCCACCGGGCTATGTCTCGAACCTGCTGCATGATCACGTCAATGTCGGGGATGAGGTCAGGCTGGCTGCGCCGTATGGAAGCTTCCATATCGATGTCAACGCCAGGACACCGATTGTCCTGATCAGCGGCGGCGTGGGGCTGACACCCATGGTCAGCATGCTTAAGCGGGCAATACAGGATCCACAGCGCCACGTGGTGTTCGTTCACGGCGCACGCAATAGTGCAGTGCACGCCATGCGCGACCGGCTGCGTGAAGCGGCCAAGGCAAACGAGAACTTCGATCTTTTTGTGTTCTATGACCAGCCACTGCTTCAGGATGTGCAGGGACGCGACTATGACTACCCAGGACTGGTCGATGTGAAGCTGATTGAGAAAGCGGTTTCCCTGCCCGATGCCGACTATTACATCTGCGGTCCGATCCCGTTTATGCGAATGCAGCATGATGCACTCAAGAACCTGGGCATCCATGAGGCACGCATTCACTACGAAGTATTTGGCCCAGACTTGTTTGCTGAATAGTTGTCCATCAGGCGCGCCCGACCCCGAAGGATGAAGCGGACTTGCGGCCGACGCATTGCGAGATTGGCTCGGGATAAGATGTCGCCAGGTATCGGCAACGAGGTCGGCTCCTGCTTGGTGCCGAGCCCGTTGAATAGTTGGACCCGCAGCCCTGCGAGCACCCCGAATTGTGACCACGGGTGGCAACACCCTGGAACACGTCTAGTAGATTTCGACGACGAGGGCTGCTGCCGATGCCATTGACTCTGGCAGGAGGCTCCATGCAAGTACTCTTTCCTCGCTGCGCCGGACTGGACGTGCACAAGGACACCATCGTGGCCTGCGTGCGCTGCGTCTCGGCGCCAGCGCACCAGGAAGTGCGCAGCTTTGACAGCACCACCGCCGGACTGCTGGCGCTGGCCGACTGGCTGGCGCTGCACGGCTGCACCCACGTGGCCATGGAAGCTACTGGCGTGTACTGGAAGCCGGTGTGGCACATCCTCGAGGGCAACTTCGAGTTGGTGCTGGCCAACGCCCAGCACATCCGCAACGTGCCCGGCCGCAAGACCGACGTCAACGACGCGATGTGGATTGCCGATCTGCTCGCCCACGGCTTGATCCGCTCCAGCTTCGTGCCACCGGCCGCCATTCAGGAACTGCGCGATTTCACCCGCACCCGCAAGCAGCTCGTGCGCGAGATCTCCCAGCACAGCTTGCGCATCCAGAAAGTGCTTGAAGACGCCAACCTTAAGCTGGGCAGCGTACTCTCGGACGTGCTGGGACACAGCGGCCGCGCCATGCTCAAGGCCATTGTCAACGGCGAGGACGATCCCGAGCGGCTTGCCGCCCTGGCCCAAGGCAACGCCCGAAAGAAGAGCGCCGAATTGCGCGAGGCGCTGCGCGGACGCATTACCGAGCACCACCGCACGATGCTCAAGCTGCACCTGGACATCATCGGCGCTCTGGAGCACACGCTGGCCGAGCTCGACGCCGTCGTGGGAAAAGCGCTGGCGCCGATCCAACAGCGCGCCCGCCTGCTGACCACGATCCCCGGGGTTAGCGACTTGACCGCCCGGGTCCTGTTGGCGGAGATCGGCGTCGACATGACGCGCTTTCCCGATGCTGGCCATCTGGTGTCCTGGGCCGGCTTGTGCCCGCGCAATGACGAGAGCGCCGGCAAGCGGCGCAGCACGCGCGTGCGCAAGAGCGGCACTTGGCTCAAGACCGCCCTGGTCACCGCCGCTTGGGCCGCGGTGCGCGTCAAGACCAGCTATTTGCGTGCTCAGTTCCTGCGCATTAAGGCCCGGCGCGGCGCCAAGAAGGCCATCCTTGCGGTGGCTGCCTCCATGCTCACGGCCGCCTACCACATGCTCCGGGATGGCGTTGAGTACGCCGACCTTGGCCCTGATTACTTCGACCGCCATCATGCCGAGAAGACCATCCGCCGCCTGCTCAAACGCCTTGCCGATCTCGGGTGTCATGTGGATCCCATAGCTCATCCTGTCTAGTGCTTCCTAGTAGCAGGAAGGCAGTGGGGAGCATTCAGGGTGCAAACAAGCACCCAGCAGTGCTTCCCATTGCCCGAAGACACCGATCGCCAGGCGCCCCGTTGCGCCGTATCACACCGTCTTACGCCACTGTCGTTCCCCGGTAATAAAGGTAACGCCGCATTTCCACGTACGCCGCGCCGGCGCCGGCGCGTGACAATTTGGTATTCAATACGATTGCGGGCCGGCGCATTTCGCGGCCGGCGTCTCTGCCCGTGGCGCGCCATGCGGTGTGTGCGGGGATGAGGTGAATACCATGAACGGGCGCATGCTCTGCCAGCTGGCCCTGGCAATGGCGGCAACGGCCGCGAGCGGCGCCGCCCTTGCCGGGCGGGCCGATTTCCACGATGCCGCTTGGCACGATAGCGACGCACGTGGCGCCTTTATCCAGACGCGCACGCGCGTCGGCGTGGGCCTCTATTTCGGGCCCGGCGTGTTCTACGGTGGCTATCCCTACGCCTACCCGGCCCCCTACTACTACCCGGCCCCGATGGTCGCCGTGCCCGCGGCGCCACAGGAGTACATCGAACAGGGCCCGAACGGCCCGGTGCCGGCCCCCGGCCCGGACAACGCCGTGCCGCAGGATCAGGGCTGGTGGTACCACTGCAACCAGCCCGAAGGCTACTACCCGTACGTGCAGTCCTGTCCCGGCGGCTGGCACCGCGTACCGGCCCAACCGCCGCCCAACTCCTGACGCGGGGTGACACCATGCATGCCCTGACCCGGGCCACGCTGGCCGTGGCCACCCTGACCCTCGGCGCCTGCGCCGTGATGCCTGCCGGCCCCAGCGTGATGGTGCTGCCGGGCACCGGCAAGAGCTTCGACCAGTTCCGCGCCGACGACTACAACTGCCGCCAGTTCGCCTTCGGGCGGGTGGGCGGTGTCTCATCCTCGCAGGCCGCCAACAATGCTGCCGTCGGCAGCGCCGTGGTCGGTACCGCGCTGGGCGCAGCGGCGGGCGCGGCCTTTAATGGCGGTTCGGGTGCGGCGGTGGGTGCAGGCGTCGGCCTGCTGACTGGCGCGGCAGTCGGCGCGGGCAATGCCCAGTACGCCGGTTACGGCACGCAGCAGCAATACGATGCCGCCTATGTCCAGTGCATGTACGCCAGCGGCAACCGGGTGCCCGCTCCCGGACGCGTCGCCGCTGCGCCACCGCCGGCACCACGGTACTACTATCCGCCGCCCCCGCCACCGGTCTATTACAGCCCGTATCCGTACTATTAGGTCAGTCCCGGGGCCACTCGGAGTACCGACGCGAACGGTCGCCAACCCATGCGCAGAATGCCTGCGGACGTTGGTCTGGTGCCAGATCGCGGCATGCCTTCGCAATCTCGGCGTATTGCGCGACTTCATCGCCAAGGTAGTACCAGCGCAGCCGTTCCATCCACTGGCGGCCTTGCGCAGGATCGCCGGTCAGCGCCAGCAGCCATGCGGTGCGCGCGATCATGGTCGGCGTGGGCAGCAGGTGGACGGCGGCGATGTGGGCGGGCAACAACTCTGCCGCATTGGCCGGCGTGATGGTGGCCTGGCCGGCAGCGTCGGCCTGCGCGTACTGGCGGAACCAGAAGCGCGGCATCGGCAAGGCATTGCGGCGGTCTTCGCTGCTGGCGTATTCGCGGGCTTCGGCGCGGCGGTAGTCTTGCCACATGGTGGCCAGCACGGCCACAGCCACCACGACAAACGCGATCGCCAGCCCCCGTGCCACTGGCATCGGCACGCGCCAACGCCCGAATCCTGACGGCTCCAGCCAACCGAGCATGAAGCAGAACGGCAGGAAGAAATAGAGGTAATGCAGCGGGTATTCGAGCATCGAATGCGCGCACAGCATCGCCAGCCAGGTGAGCACCAGCACGGTCTGCTTGCGCTCTTCGTTATCGCCGTGCCACAAGCGCACGCGAATCACGCGCCATAGCCACGCCAGCAGGATCAGGCCCACGCCGGCGGTGCCGACGATGCCCGTCTTCGCCAGCAGGTCGAGGATCGCGTTGTGGGCGTGCAGGGACATCTCCACCTTCACGCCGACTTGCTGCATCTGCTGGAATTGCGCCCAGCCGAACTCGCCCCAGCCGACGCCGAACCAGGGGTGGGAGCGGAACATTGCCAGCGCGTGGGTCCACAGCGCGCCGCGCGCGGACATCTGGTCTTCGGCTTCGAGTTGCGCGATGGTGTCGAACAGGCGCCAGTCGAAGGCTTGTCCTGCCGCGCGGATTGCGGGCTGCAGGATCAGCAGCATCGCCACCATTGCTACGGCTACGACGAGCAGACCGACTGGCCGCTGCATTGGATCCGAGTCGCGCCGCCCGCCTCGTGCCAGCCACGCCGCGACCAGTGCATAGACCGCAGCCAGGCCAACATGCAGCACGCCGGTGCGCGAGCCGGACAGCACGATGCCGCTTTCCAGCAAGGCCACGGCGGCGAGCCACATCGGGAAACGCAGGCGGCCCCGCGAGGCCAGCCACACTGATGCCACCAGCGCCAGGCCTTCAACGGTGGCCTGGTGGTTGGGTTGGTTCAGGTTGCCCCAGAGGCGGCGGTTGTTATCGTAGAAGTAGGTGGAGACGAGGCCAAAGGCACGGGGTTCGAGGTGGAAGAGCTGCACCCACTGCGTCACGACACCAAGCAGGCCAGCGATGAGGAACGCGATAGCGAGAGTGTCAGCAATCTCCAGATTGGATGCAGGCGATGCGCGGCAGTACGCCCACGATGCACACGTCACCATCGCGCCAAGAACCAGCGTGAGAACAGTAACATGGCGGCTGCCGGTGATATCAGGGTTGCCGGTGACGCTGAGTACAAGGCTGACGACGACCAGCCAGAGAAACAAAATCGAGACCCACGGAATCGAGCCGAAAGGCGATGCTGCAGACCGTCGCACTGCATAGATGGCTAGGACAGCGATCGCACCGAGCGCGCCGGTCCATTCGCCATAGAACGTCGCAAGCGGCAGTGTGTGCCGGGAGACTAGCAGCGGAATGGCGATTGCTGCGATGAGGGCGGCCGACGGGAGAGTTGTCCGGGACGGCGGCATTGAGGCGCCTGGTTAGGGGAAAGGCGCATGATAGCTTGGAGCGTAGGCAAAGAAAAAGCGCCCGAAGGCGCTTTTTCTTTAAGGAACGTACTGAAATTAGACCTTAGGCAGATACTGTGCGGCCAGAGTCGAGTTGGCCGTGTCAATTGCCCACGTCGCTGCCCCGGCGGTAAAGGTGCCGAGCAGGATGACTGTCTTACCACCCAGCGCAGGAGGAATATTCCCAGCAGCCGCCTTGTACGTAATGGTAATAGTTGCAGTTTGCGGAGTCGCGCCAGCCGCGCTTGTGCCGGCAACTGCGATCGTGGCTACCAGATTGCTGGCAAAGCCTGCAGGAAGGGGAATACCGAGGGCATCAGCACCTGCCTGCGCCGCATTCGACGCGGCACTAATGTCACCACCCGAGGCAGCCATGGCAATGGCCGTCTTTACCGCAGAGGCAAGTGTGAGACCTTCGGAAGCCTTTGCCCGAACTGTGTAATCCTGATACTGCGGAATCGCAATCGCCGCCAAAATACCAATGATCGCCACCACGATCATCAGTTCGATCAGCGTAAAGCCCTTCTGGACACGACGGCCCAGCTTCTTCAGTTGTTGTACCCGTTGCATGATTTGACCCCTCGAAGAGATTTTAGTTGAGCGTTGCACGTCTTCGGTTTCGTGACGCGGGGACTATTGAGCAGTAAGCGTGCCAGCGGCATCCCCCATCCGTAGGAGGTGAAAAGCGACAAATTTCGTCACCCGACAGGGGGATGCATGCCGTATGCGCCAAAATTTGTCACTTGCGCCCCCTACCACCGCACGAAGCGACAAAATGTGCGATCACTCACATGAGTTAGTTGGCCAAGGCACCGACGGCCGCCTTGCCGGCGCACCAATGAAAAAGGGCGGCCAGCTGGCCGCCCTTCTCGCCTGGGCGGAACCTCGTCAGGCGGTCTGTGCCGACCGGCGGCTCAGCAGCTTGCCCATAAGCACCACCAGGATCGCGCCGGCGGCGCCGAATACCAGGTGGGCGTGCGGCACGTGGACTTCGAACCAGGCGGCGTCGACCGGGTCGCTGACCAGCATTTCGCCGGCCAGGTAGCCCAGCAGCGCGGCGCCCAGCACGATGATGACCGGGAAGCGCTCCATGACCTTGAGCAGCAGCGTGCTGCCGAACACGATCAGCGGAATCGACAGGCCCAGGCCGATGATCAGCAGCATCAGCTGGCTGCCCTCGGGGCCCTTCTGCGCAGCGGCGGCCACGGCCACCACGTTGTCGAGGGACATCACCAGGTCGGCGATCAGGATGGTACGGATGGCGGCCCAGATATTGTCCTTGCCGTCGTGGCCTTCCTCGTCGTCATCGCCGGTCAGCAGCTGCACGCCGATGTAGACCAGCAGCACGGCGCCGACGATCTTCAGGTACGGCAGGCTCAGCAGCTTGACCGCGGCCACGGTCAGCACCACGCGCATGATGATGGCGGCGGCGCTGCCCCAGAAGATGGCCTTCTTCTGCTGGGCGGGCGGCAGGTTGCGCGAGGCGAGCGCGATCACCACCGCGTTGTCGCCGGACAGGACGATATTGGTCAGGATGATCGATCCCAACGCAATCCAGAATGTGGTGGAAGACAGCAACTCCACGGCAGGGCTCCTCGATTTTTTTAGGTGGCACACCCGTCATCTGACGGGGTTTCGGATGTCTCAAAATACGAACATGACTGTTTACCGCACGAACCTTTCGATTACATTTCAATCGTGTCATGTTTCGCCTAGGGGGTATCCCTGACCCCCGCTGCGCCAGAATGACAATGCCCCCGCGCGGGCGGGGGCATTGCCTGGTGCGCCATCCCCGCGCTGGCGGGAATGGCAAGGTACGTCTTACAGCATTGCCTTCAGCAGGCGGCCCATCTCCGACGGGTTCTTGGTCACCTTGATACCGCAGGCTTCCATGATTTCCAGCTTGGCCTGGGCGGTATCGGCACCGCCCGAGATCAGCGCGCCGGCGTGGCCCATGCGCTTGCCCGGAGGCGCGGTCACGCCAGCGATGAAGCCAACCACCGGCTTCTTCATGTTTTCCTTGATCCAGTAAGCCGCGTTGGCTTCGTCCGGACCACCGATCTCGCCGATCATGACCACGGCGTCCGTTTCCGGATCGTCGTTGAACATCTTCATCACGTCGATGTGCTTCAGGCCGTTGATGGGGTCGCCACCAATGCCGACAGCCGACGACTGGCCCAGGCCCAGCGCGGTCAGCTGGCCCACGGCTTCGTACGTCAGCGTGCCCGAGCGCGACACCACGCCGATGCGGCCCTTCTTGTGGATGTGGCCCGGCATGATGCCGATCTTGATTTCGTCCGGCGTGATCAGGCCCGGGCAGTTCGGTCCCAGCAGCAGGGTCTTCTTCTTCTCGCGGCGCATGCGGTCCTTGACTTCCATCATGTCGCGCACGGGGATGCCTTCGGTAATGCAGACCACCAGGTCCAGGTCGGCGTCAACGGCTTCCCAGATCGCGGCAGCGGCGCCTGCGGGCGGCACGTAGATGACCGACACGGTGGCGCCGGTCTGGGCCTTGGCGTCCTTGACGCTGGCGTAGATGGGAATGCCTTCGAAGTCTTCACCGGCCTTCTTCGGGTTCACGCCCGCGACGAAGCAGTTCTTGCCGTTGGCGTAGTCGCGGCAGCCACGGGTGTGGAACTGGCCGGTCTTGCCGGTGATGCCCTGGGTGATGACCTTGGTGTCTTTGTTGATCAGAATCGACATGCTGTAATCCTTTGCTTGGCTACGAGCGGCGCGCGCGAGGGCGCATCAAAGCGCCTGCGCACCGCCCGCGTTCGCGTATGGTTGCGTTCGTGCGACGGCTTACTTGCCAGCGGCAGCGGCCACCACCTTCTGGGCGGCTTCTTCCATCGTGTCGGCCGAGATGATGGGCAGGCCCGAGTCGGCCAGCATCTTCTTGCCGAGGTCTTCGTTGGTGCCCTTCATGCGCACGACCAGCGGCACCGTCAGGTGCACGGCCTTGGACGCGGAGATCACGCCTTCGGCGATCACGTCGCAACGCATGATGCCGCCGAAGATGTTGACCAGGATGGCCTGCACGTTCGGGTTGCTCAGCATCAGCTTGAAGGCTTCGGTCACCTTCTCGGTGGTGGCACCGCCGCCCACGTCGAGGAAGTTGGCCGGCTCGCCGCCGAACAGCTTGATGGTGTCCATGGTGGCCATGGCCAGGCCGGCGCCGTTCACCAGGCAGCCGATGTTGCCGTCCAGCGAGATGTAGGCCAGGTCGAACTTCGAGGCTTCGATTTCGTTGGCGTCTTCTTCATCCAGGTCGCGGTAGGCAACGATTTCCGGGTGACGGAACAGCGCGTTCGAGTCGAAGTTGAACTTGGCGTCCAGCGCGATGACCTTGCCGTCGCCGGTCAGGATCAGCGGGTTGATTTCAGCCAGCGAAGCGTCGGTTTCATAGAACGCCTTGTACAGGCCTTGCAGGGCCTGGCGGGCCTGCGCCACGCTCGCGTCGGGCACGCCGATCTTGCGGGCGATGTCGTCGGCTTCAGCGTCGGTCAGGCCGACCGACGGCTCGATGATCAGGGTGTGGATCTTTTCCGGGCTGTGGGCAGCGACTTCCTCGATGTCCATGCCGCCTTCGCTCGAGGCCATCAGCGCGACCTTCTGCGAAACACGGTCCACCACCAGCGAAACGTACAGTTCCTTCTTGATGTCGGCGCCTTCTTCGATCAGCAGGCGGTTGACCTTCTTGCCTTCCGGGCCGGTCTGGTGCGTGACCAGCTGCATGCCCAGGATGTTCGAGGCGTAAGTCTTGACGTCGTCGATGCTCTTGGCAACCTTCACGCCGCCGCCCTTGCCGCGGCCACCCGCATGAATCTGGGCCTTGACGACCCACACCGGGCCGCCGAGCGTTTCTGCGGCCTTCAGGGCCTCGTCAACCGAGAACGCGGGGATGCCGCGCGGAACCGGCACATTGTATTTGCGCAGGATTTCCTTGCCTTGATACTCATGGATATTCATGCGTGTTTCCTTTCGGGTAGGCGTAAAAGGTAGAAGGGAAGAATCTGAAAGAAGACGAACTCTCTCGTCAGGCTGGCCAATCCTGAGAATCAGCCGGAGGTGCCGGTCGGCCGCTCGGCCGGGACAGCGTCGTTGCCGTGGTCGCCGCGGTCGCCATTGGCCGCGGCTGGCGCCTGAGGCGCGGTTGCGACGGCAGGTGCTGCCTCGGCCCGTACCTTGGGCGTCGGCTGGTGACCATACCAGCGCGGGTAAAACTGACGAACCACCTCGCCATCGAAACGCAGGGCGTGGCAGCCGTTCAACTGATAGGGCGGCTCCGGATTCGGGTCGTCCTCGCCGTTGTCGCGGATATTGATGACTTCACCGGCAAAGGCCTGGATCGCCGTGCTGGGCAGCACGCCGGCGGCCTCGGTCAGGTGGGAGCAACCGTGCATGCCGCCCAGGCGCTCACGCACGGCCTTGCGAAAGCCCTTGCGCAGGTTCAGGCCGATCAGCTTGCGGTAAGCCGGGCCGATCGTGTCGCAATGGGACGGATACGGCACCCAGTCCGAGCAGGCCTCGGCATCCAGCACCGTCATTTCCTCATTGATCGTGACGCGCAGCCACAGGTCGTGCAGGGGCTGGCCTACCGGCCGGACGCGGTCGCCGGCCAGTTCGATGTCGCGAGGTTTGGTGTCGGTCAGGCGCACCTCGATATCCCACAAGCCGTCCTCTCTCTGGTACGCCTCGGCCGTAATGGCGCGACGGTGACGCTGGGAGCGGTTGACGGGCTGGGACAGAGGCATGGCCAGGCTGGAAATACGGGGGGCTGGGGAACGGCGGTGCCGGAGCACCGAATAACCTGGGGAGTTTAACATGCCCCGCCGCGTTGGCCGGGAACATCCTTGCGCAGCAACTGTCGCGGCGACGATTGTCGGCCGACCATGGTACCCGGCATGGCACGGCGTCTTGCCGCAACGCACCAGCAAACATGGGCTCAGCGATGGCAACAAAATCGTCTCCAATCCAGCCCGGAGATGACGCAATGCAGCGAATACACCCTGATGGCAGTGCAGGTACTCCGGGTGAAAAATGGCGCATGCACCATACGCCGGTACTTAACTCTCGTCGCCGTAGTCTTCGTCGGCACCCTGGATGATCTTGCTGACGACCGAACGCGAAAACCCGCGCGCCACCATGAAGCGGATCTGCTTGGCCCGCGCCTCGGGCGTGTCGGGCGGTGCGCCGAAGCGCTTGCGCCAGACCTCACGGGCGCGCTCCACTTCCGTGGCGCGCAGCCGCTCCTGCAGATCACCCAGCTGCTCGCTGCCGAGCTTGTGGGTCTTGGCCTCCTGCATCACGCGCGCGGTGCCGTAGCGGGCGCCGCGGCGGTGCACCAGGCTGTCGGCAAAGCGCTGGTTCGACAGCCAGTTCTCGCGCTCCAGCGCGTCCAGCAACTGCTCCAGCTGCTCGGCCGACTCGGCATGCGGCGCCAGCTTGCGCGCCAACTCGGCACGGCTGTGCTCGCGGCGCGACAGGTAGCCGACGGCGCGGGCCTTCAGCGAGAGCGGGGGACGGGTTGCCATGGGTTACCGAATTCTGTGGATGGGGACCCGCGCCAAGCAAAAAGGCCGGGGCATCGGCGATGCCCCGGCCTTCCGGATGGCGCAATGGCCGCCGGCGCGGTCAGTCTTCGACCGCTACCGGCGTGGCAGCCGCCGTGGGGTTCATGGCCACCACGCCCAGCGCCGCGCGCACCTTGTTTTCAATCTCGTCGGCGATGTCCGGGTTCTCGCGCAGGTATTCGCGCGCGTTGTCCTTGCCCTGGCCGATCTTGTCGCCGTTGTAGCTGTACCAGGCGCCGGATTTTTCAACGATCTTGGCGTCCACGCCCAGGTCGATGATCTCGCCCTGGCGCGAGATGCCCTGGCCGTAGAGGATGTCGAAGAAGGCTTCGCGGAACGGCGGCGACACCTTGTTCTTGACCACCTTGACCTTGGTCTCGTTGCCGATCACGTCGTCGCCCTTCTTGATCGAGCCGATGCGGCGGATATCCAGGCGCACCGAGGCGTAGAACTTCAGCGCGTTGCCGCCGGTGGTGGTTTCCGGCGAGCCGAACATCACGCCGATCTTCATGCGGATCTGGTTGATGAAGATCACCAGGCAGTTGGTGCGCTTGATGGTGCCGGTCAGCTTGCGCAGCGCCTGGCTCATCAGGCGGGCCTGCAGGCCGGGCAGCGAATCGCCCATTTCGCCTTCGATTTCGGCCTTGGGCACCAGCGCGGCCACCGAGTCGATCACGATCAGGTCGATCGAGCCCGAGCGCACCAGCGCGTCGGTGATTTCCAGCGCCTGTTCGCCGGTGTCCGGCTGCGAGATTAGCAGGTCGCCGACGTTGACGCCCAGCTTGTTGGCGTAGCTGACGTCCAGCGCGTGCTCGGCGTCGATAAAGGCGCAGGTGCCGCCCAGCTTCTGCATCTCGGCCACGACCTGCAGCGTCAGCGTGGTTTTGCCCGAGGATTCCGGACCATAGATCTCGACCACGCGGCCGCGCGGCAGGCCGCCGACGCCAAGCGCGATGTCCAGGCCGAGCGAACCGGTGGATACCACCTGGATGTCCTTCTCGACCTCGCCGTCGCCCAGGCGCATGATCGAGCCCTTGCCGAACTGCTTCTCGATCTGGGAGAGCGCGGCGGCAAGCGCCTTCTGCTTCTCGGCGCTCACGCCGGCACCTGCCTTCTTGTCGTCCATGGTCGTCCTTGAATCAATGGTGTATAAATAGGCCGCATGTGGCGCGGCACCGGCATTTTCCGGCTCCAGCGCCGGCCCGGCTGTCTGCGCGGCCGCTCTCCAGGGGGTCTCCCCGGGCGGCCCCAGCGGAACGTGCGGGTACTGTATAAAAAAACAGTATGCTTGGCAAGCCCCATCGCGCCCCATTCCGCCGGCGCCGGCTATGCCGGCCAGGGTGGAGACAACCATGCGCATTCTGATCGCCGAAGATGACGACGTGCTGGCCGACGGCCTGACGCGCTCGCTACGCCACTCGGGCTATGCCGTCGACCACGTCACCAACGGCCTGGAAGCCGATTCCGCGCTGTCGACCCAGACGTTCGATTTGCTGATCCTGGACCTGGGCCTGCCGCGCATGTCCGGGCTGGAAGTGCTCAAGCGCCTGCGCGCGCGCGGCGCCATGCTGCCGGTGCTGATCCTGACCGCCGCCGACAGCGTCGACGAGCGCGTCAAGGGCCTGGACCTGGGCGCCGACGACTATATGGCCAAGCCCTTTGCCCTGTCCGAACTGGAAGCGCGCGTGCGCGCGCTGGTGCGGCGCGGCGCCGGCGGCGGCGCCACGCTGATGCGGCACGGGCCGCTGGCCTACGACCAGGTCGGGCGCATCGCCTATCTCAACGACCAGATGCTGGACCTGTCCGCGCGCGAGATCGGGCTGCTGGAGATCCTGCTGACACGCAGCGGCCGCCTGGTATCGAAAGAGCAGTTGGTGGACCACCTGTGCGAGTGGGGCGAGGAAGTCAGCAACAACGCCATCGAGGTCTACGTGCACCGGCTGCGCAAGAAGATCGAAGTCGGCGGCATCCGCATCGCCACCGTGCGCGGGCTTGGCTACTGCCTGGAGAAATTCCAGCCGGCGGTCGCCGCGCCCCACTGATCCCCGCCCGACGCCACCGCAGGCCAAGCGACCGACCTGAGCGCAAACCGCCGAGATGAGCCTGCTGCGACTGCCCTGGCGGCGCGCGCCCCGCGCCGCGCCACCCCCTCCTTCCGCCGCCCCGGCCCCGGACGCCGCCGACCAGGACCTGGCCGACGCACTGCCGCACCTGGAGGAAAGCACCGCGCATCCGTCGCCGCGCTCATTGTTCGGCGAGATCCTCGACTGGATGCTGGCGCCGCTGCTGCTGCTCTGGCCGATGAGCATCGCGGTGACCTACCTGGTGGCCAAGTCGATCGCCAACGGGCCCTTCGACCGCGCGCTGGAAGCCAGCGCCATCGTGCTGTCGCAGCAGGTGCGCGAGGTCAACGGGCGCATCACGCTGCAGCTGCCGCTGTCGGCGCGCGAGATCCTGCGCGCCGACGAGACCGACAACATCTACTACCAGGTGGTCGGCAAGCGCGGCGAATACATCGCCGGCGACCACGACCTGCCGCTGCCGTCCGAGGAAGACCAGGGCCATGCGGGCCTGGTGTCCCTGCGCGATGACCGCGTGGCCGGCAACGACGTGCGCGTGGCCTACACCTATATCGACCTGAAGCAGGTCAGCGGCACCCAGCCGGTGCTGGTGCAGGTGGCCGAGACCCTGGACAAGCGCGCGCGCCTGGCCAACGAGATCATCAAGGGCGTGATCCTGCCGCAGTTCGTGATCCTGCCGCTGGCGGTGGTGCTGGTGTGGTTCGGGCTGTCGCGCGGGCTGGCGCCGCTGACCGCGATCCAGCAGCGCATCCGCGCGCGCAACCCCGGCGATACCAGCCCGATCGACGAACGCGCCGCACCGCAGGAAATCACGCCGCTGGTGGGTTCGTTCAACGACCTGCTGGCGCGCCTGGACCAGTCGGTGCAGACCCAGAAGCGCTTTATCGCCGATGCCGCGCACCAGATGAAGACACCGCTGGCGGGCCTGCGCATGCAGGCCGAGCTGGCGCAGCGCGAGCAGTCGCCGGAAGAGCTGCGGCGCTCGCTGGCGCAGATCGCCGGCAGCTCTGAGCGCACCGCGCACCTGGTCACGCAACTGCTGTCGCTGGCGCGCATGGAAAACCTGGCGGGCACCGGCGGCATGGCGGCGCTGGACCTGGCGGCGCTCGCGCGCGAGGTGGTCAAGGACTGGCTGCCGCAGGCCTGGGCGCGCGACATCGACCTGGGACTGGATGCGGACGACCATCCGGTGATGGTGCAGGGCAACCGCCTGATGCTGACCGAGATGCTGAACAACCTGCTCGACAACGCCATCCGCTACACGCCGCGCGGCGGGCATGCCACGGTGCGCGTCAGCGCCGATGCCTTCGAGCCGTTCGCCTACCTGGATGTGGAAGACACCGGCCCGGGCATTGCGCCGGCCGAGCGCGAGCGCGTGATGGAGCGCTTCTACCGCGTGCTCGGTACCAATACCGAAGGCAGCGGCCTGGGCCTGGCCATCGTGCGCGAGATCGTGCAGCAGCACGGCGGCGACGTCCAGATTTCCGACCATGTCTACCAGCAATCGCCACGGCTGGCCGGCGCGCATTTCCGCGTGACGCTGCGCCGGCCCGACTACCTCCCGCCCGCATGAACCCGCATGAACGACAGCCCCGCCCCCGATAGTGCCGAAGCCCGCCAGCGCCAGGCCTGGCGGCGCAACTTGCGCTGGATCTGCGGACTGCTCGCGATCTGGTTCACCGTCACCTTCGTGGTGGCATGGTTTGCGCGCGACCTGCGCTTCGACTTCTTCGGCTGGCCGTTCTCGTTCTGGGTCGGCGCGCAAGGCGCGCTGGTGGTGTACGTGCTGATGGCCGCGCTCTACGCCTGGCGCATGAACCGCGCCGACGGCGAAGCCGACACCGACAGCCTGGCCGCGCCCGCCCCGGCGCCTTCGCAGGGCGCCTCGCGCGGCACGGGCGCCGATGCTGCATAGCCGCACCCCTGCAAAGCGCGCCATTGCGCCACACAAGCACATCACCCCCCGCAGCGCAGCATTCAAACCCCCGCCCACGGCTAGCGTATACCCCGACATTCTTTGACGATTCCGTGCCCGGTTCTGTCAGAACGCAGTAAGTTTCGCCACCCACAATCCTCTGCAACTCAGGCATAGCGGCCAGCCGCGCGGTCTTTCCCGCGCCACGCCCACCCGAGATCCATTCCAGACGGAGGAGACGATATGGCAAACGTGCAAAACGTTGCAGTGCCCGGAGGGGGCACGCAGAACGCACCGATGACAGCCGAAGAGCGCAAGGTGATCTTTGCCTCATCGCTGGGCACGGTGTTCGAGTGGTACGACTTTTATCTCTACGGCTCGCTGGCGGCAATCATTGCCAAGCAGTTCTTCGCCGGACTGGATCCCACCTCGGCCTTCATCTTCGCGTTGCTCGCATTCGCCGCCGGCTTTATCGTGCGGCCGTTCGGCGCGCTGGTGTTCGGCCGCCTGGGCGACATGATCGGACGCAAGTACACCTTCCTGGTGACGATCCTGATCATGGGCCTGTCGACCTTCATCGTCGGCCTGCTGCCGGGCTATGCCACCATCGGCTGGGCTGCGCCGATCATCCTGATCGCACTGCGCATGCTGCAGGGCCTGGCGCTCGGCGGCGAGTACGGCGGTGCCGCCACCTACGTGGCCGAGCACGCACCGCACGGCAAGCGCGGCGCCTATACCTCGTGGATCCAGACCACGGCCACGCTGGGCCTGTTCCTGTCGCTGATCGTGATCCTGCTGTGCCGCGAAATGACCGGGCCCAACTTCGAGACCTGGGGCTGGCGCATCCCGTTCCTGGTGTCGATCCTGCTGCTGGGCGTGTCGGTGTATATCCGCCTGTCGATGAGCGAATCCCCGGCGTTCCAGCGCATGAAGGCAGAGGGCAAGACCTCCAAGGCCCCGCTGACCGAATCCTTCGGCCAGTGGCGCAACCTGAAGATCGTGATCCTGGCGCTGGTCGGCCTGACCGCCGGGCAGGCGGTGGTGTGGTACACCGGCCAGTTCTACACGCTGTTCTTCCTCACCCAGGTGCTGAAGGTCGACGCCAAGACCGCCAACCTGCTGATCGCCGGCGCGCTGGTGCTGGGCACCCCCTTCTTCGTCTTCTTCGGTTCGCTGTCCGACAAGATCGGCCGCAAGTGGATCATCATGGCCGGTTGCGCGCTGGCAGTGCTGACCTACTTCCCCATCTTCAAGGGCCTGACCCACTACGCCAATCCCTCGCTCGAGCGCGCCCAGCAAAGCGCACAGATCGTCGTCACCGCCGATCCGAAGCAGTGCTCCTTCCAGGGCAGCCCGATCGCCCGCGAAATCGACTTCCGCAGCTCGTGCGATATCGTCAAGCGCACCCTGGCCCAGGCATCGGCCAGCTATGAAGTCGTCGACGCGCCCGCCGGCACCACCGCCACGGTAAAGATCGGCGGCACGGAGATCCCCTCCTTCAACGCCAGCCTGGTCCCCGCCGGCCACAGCTTCGACGACGCCAGCAAGAAGCAGATTGCCAGCTTCAAGAAGCAAGTGGCGGACTCCATGGCTGCCGCCGGCTACCCGACCAAGGCGGACCCGGCACAGATGAACACCATCATGGTGCTGGTGCTGCTGACCATCCTGGTGATCTACGTCACCATGGTTTACGGCCCGATTGCCGCCATGCTGGTGGAACTGTTCCCGACCCGCATCCGCTACACCTCGATGTCGCTGCCCTACCATATCGGCAACGGCTGGTTCGGCGGCCTGCTGCCTACCATCTCGTTTGCGCTGGTGGCCCAGAACGGCAACATCTACTACGGGCTCTGGTATCCGATCATCATCGCAGCCATCACCTTCGTGATCGGCGCGCTGTTCATCCGCGAGACCAAGGACGTGAACATCTACGCCAACGACTGAGCGGTCGTCCGGCACTAACGGAAACGGCAGGCCATCCGGCCTGCCGTTTTTTTATGCATGGGCCCTTCATGCAAAATCTTCGCAGCAAGGTGTTGACAGCATCGAAAGCCCAGGTATAATCTCAGTCTTCGTTGGCGAATTAGCTCAGTCGGTTAGAGCGACGGAATCATAATCCGCAGGTCCGGGGTTCGAGTCCCTGATTCGCCACCATCTATTTAAAAAGCCGCGATCCCGCATGGGTTCGCGGCTTTTTTCTTTGGGTCCGTTACCAGGGCGCAAGCGAGCCGCCCAGCATGGGCGGCGACAGACAACGCTTACCAGTAACGCACGCGCCCGGTATCGATGTGCACGAACTGGTCAGACTCGTAGAAGCCGACGCCCCCGCCCTGCAATGACTTGGCCGCGTCGCGCACGTCCGCCAGCGGCACGCCGGCCAGGCGGATGTCGATGGCCTTGCCGTCCATATGCAGGCTGTGCCTGGCCACGCCGCCGCCGCGCGTGTTGCGCAGGCGCGAGTTGGTGGCCGGGCTGCGGTAGCCGGAAATGACCTGGAACGGCTGGTCGGTGCCAAGCTCGCGGCGGACCTGGAACAGCAGGTCGAACAGCTGCGGGTCGATCATGCCGACCTTGCCGGAGTAGTGGTCGCGCAGGAAGCCGTTGAGCGTGGTCAGCGCTTCGGGCACGAAGCGGTCGCCAACGGCATAGACCAGCGACACGCGCTCGCCGGTGTGGGTGTGGTCGAAGGCCAGCGTGCGGGCGTCCGGCAAGCCTGCCAGGGCCTGGTTTGTGGGCAGGCTGGCCAGCGCCCTGCGCGGCGCCAGCGGCATCAGGCCGGCGGCAAGTACCAGGCCTCCGGTGGTATGAAGAAAGCGGCGGCGTGCCTTGCGCGTCGCATCAGTCATGGTACTTCCTCTGAATGTGCCAGTGGCGCCTCAGTGGGTGGTGCCGGAGGCGCTTGCAATAGCTGGTTGCTGGGGCCGTCCGTTGCGTTGCCGCAGTGCCTTGTCCAGCAATTTGTCGTGACCGTAGATGTCAGGCAAGAAGGATATACGACCATCGGCGCGCGCAATGACCGTGCCGTAGGCCAGCAACACCGGCAAGGGCTGCTGCAGGCGCACCGTATTGGACTTGCCACGCGTCATCGCTTCGCGGATCCGGGTCTCGTTCCAGTCCGGCATATCCTGCAACACGAACTGGGCCAATGCTACTGGGGCTTCCACGCGGATGCAGCCGTGGCTGAAGTCGCGCCGGTCGCGCTTGAACAACTGCGGCGAGGGCGTGTGGTGCAGGTAGATGTTCTCGTTGTTCGGAAACACGAACTTGATATCGCCCAGCGCGTTCAGCGGGCCCGGCCGCTGGCGAATGCGCATGCGGCCGTTCAGCACGGCATCGAGATTCTCGTCGGACAGCGTGGTCACGGCCTTGCCGTCGCCGCTGACGAACTCCAGGCCCTGCCGGTTGAAGTAAGCCGGATCGCTGCGCAGGCGCGGCACGGTCTCGCGGCGCGCGATCGAGGGCGGGATGTTCCAGTACGGGCTGAACTCGATGTAGCGCATATCCTCCTCGAACAGCGGCGTGCGCGTATCCAGTGCCTTGCCGACGATCACCTTCATCTCGAGCTTGATGTCGAGCTTGCCGTCGCGGATCTCATAGGCGCGCAGCATGAACTCCGGCACATTCACCACGATCATGCGCGGACCGTCGAGCGGCGTCCAGCGCAGCCGCTCCATGGTCAGTTCGATTTGCCGCACACGGCTGGCGATGGGCAGGTTGAGTTGTGCCAGCGTGCCCGCGCCGATCACGCCGTCGGCCTCCAGGCCGTGGCGCGCCTGGAATGCCTTGACGCCGCCGACCAGGGCGCCTTCGTAGCGGGCCGGCGCCTGCGTGCCGGCGGGCAGGTCGCCCAGCGCGACCAGGCGTGCAGTCAGCGCCGCGGCACCGGCCCAGGGCTGGCCCGGCGTCAGCTTGCTCCCCGGCAACGGTGGCAGCGGCTGCCCCCAGGCCGGCTGCTTCGCGATCTCGCGATACCGCGCCAGGGCCTCCCGCAGCGTGCCATAGAGCGGGAAGGTGGGCGCTGCCTGGCGGATGGCGTCGGGCAGCCGCTGCTGCATGACGGCATCGCGCAGCCAGGTGGCGGCATCGAAGGGCCGTTCCGCCTGTGCGGCAAAGTTGGCATGGACCGCGCGCGGGTTGACGCGTCCGCCGTGCAGGTCTGCCAGCATCCGCTCCATCGCGGCGCTCAGCGCGGCATCCACGCGTGCGGCCGCGTCCGGCGGCAGGGCTGGCCCGCTGGCGGCCTGGACCACGGCCTGGCGCAAGGCGTCAGAGTCGTAGTCGCGCGGATCGAGGCCGTCGGCCGCGGCCGCGGCCAGCGCATCGACGGCCTGGCGCGCAGCCGGCACCGGACGGCCCTGCGCAAACCACATCGGCTCATTGGCGAAGGCAGGCGTGGCCAGGCACGCGGCGGCACAGGCAAGCACGACAGCGCCCAGGCGGCGCGCGGCGGCATTCAGAGTCGGAGGCATCGGGCGGAAAGCTCGGATTCATCACACACGCCCACAGTCTACCCGCGATGGCGGCACGGTGCGGCAAGCCGCCCGGAGTGCGCGTCACCACACCAGCTGATGCCGGCGCGCGTAGTCCACCATTTCGACCAGGGAGCCGACATTGAGCTTGGCCATGATGTTGGCCTTGTGGGTGCTGACCGTCTTGCTGCTGATCAGCAGTTGCTCCGCGATCGACTTGTTGGAATGGCCGCGCGCCAGATACTGCAGGACGGTGATTTCGCGGTTGCTCAGCCGCGCGAAGCCCGATTCCCGCTGCTCGCCGATCTGGCGCACGGTCTCCAGCGTATGCATGGGAAATACCAGGTAGCCGCTCAGCACGCCGCGCACCGCGTGCATCACCTCGGCCAGCCCACGCTGCTTGACCACAAAGCCATGGGCGCCGGCGCGCAGCGCCCGCACCGACGCCAGCGTGGCGTCGCTGTCGGACAGTACCAGCAAGGGCACGGTGGGCAGCGTCGCCGAGACGCGCCGGACGAAGTCGATGCCGGGATTGCCGAAGCACTCGACATCGACCAGCACCAGTCCCGGCCGGTGCTCGCGGACCAGCCGGAACGCTTCCTGCATGCCGTCCATTTCCAGTACTTCACCGGCGTCCAACTCAGCGCGGAGTTCAGCGGACAGCGAGGTGCGGAACTGGGAGGGTTCGTCGACGATCAGCGCGAGATGCAATTTGAGGCTCCTTAACGACTTGCATAGCTTGGCCTGGTGCCAAGGTTAAGGGGCCGGAGACATCCTGATGCGCCGAATCCTCGCCGCGCAGATGCGGCAAAATCTGCATCAGAGTCAGACTCTTCTGCATCGCTGTTTTCGTATCGATGCCGCGGTCGGCGTTACCCGTTGGCAGCGTCGAGGACTTCAGTCAGCTTGCGGCTGGCATCCAGCGCCGCGGGGAACCCGCAGTAGACCGCGCTGTGCACCATCAGCTCGCGCAGTTCCTGCGGCGTATCGCCGTTGGCGAGCGTAGCCGAACCGATCAGGCAGATTCGAGAGGCCGCGGCATCTGTGCCGCGGCCCGAGGTCATTCCGTGCCGGCGGGCAGGAAGCGCGGTGCCGGCGCCGAACGCGGAACCTCGCGCTCGCCCTGCTGGTACAGCCGATACGTGCCGCGTGCCTGGTTGTGCGGATGGCGCGCGGCCTCGTCCAGGGTCAGCACGCGCGCAAAGCACACGTCGGTGCCACCCAGCACCGCCTCCCAGTGGGTGCTGGGCTTGCCTGCGATACATGCGGCAATGCGCGCCTTCACCGCTGGCCACTGGGCGCGGTCATACTGCGCGGCGGGGTCGATGTCGGTCAGCTCGAGCCGCTCGAGCAGTTCGCGGTAGAACTGCGGCTCAAGCGCGCCCAGCGTGATGGCGCGGCCGTCGGCACAAGGGAAGACGTCATAGAACGGCGAATCGTGGAAGGGGCTGGGTTGCGGACCGCCCAGCGTGCCGGCTGCACGCGACACCTGCACCAGCGAGCCCAGCATGGCGACGATATCGGTGATGGCCGCATCCACCACGCAGCCCTCGCCGCTGGCGCGCGCGCTCAGGATGGCGCTGGTGATGCCGAATGCCAGGCCAAGCGCGCCGGTGGCATCGCCCACCACGGTCGGCGGCACCATCGGCAGTGAGCCTTCGCGCGCGGCCATCGACAAGAGGCCGGTCAGCGCGATGTAGTTGAGGTCGTGGCCGGCGCTCTGCGACAGCGGGCCGGTCTGGCCCCAGCCGGTCATGCGGCCGTAGACCAGGCGCGGATTGCGCGCATGGCATGCCTTCGGGCCCAGGCCGAGGCGCTCCATCGCACCCGGGCGCAACCCTTCGATCAGCGCGTCGGCGCCGGCCACCAGGTCCAGCGCGGCGGCCACGTCTTGCGGCGACTTCAGGTTCAGTTGCACCACGCGCTTGCCGTGCTCCAGCTCCATCTCAGGCGGCACGGGCTGGCCGCGCAGGATGCGGCGGGCATCCGGCGCGACCGGGCGGGTCACCAGCGTGACCTCGGCGCCCAGGCCGGCCAGCATCGCGCCGCACAACGGGCCGGGGCCGATGCCTTCGAATTCCACTACCTTGATACCGCGCAGGGGCAGCAGGTTGCCACGCTCACTCATGATCGTCGTCTCCGGAATCGCCGCCCGCCCGCGCCATGGCGAGGGGCAGCTTGCATTGAATTGGTATGGGATGGGCCGTGCCTGCGGCAGCGCGGGCGTGCCAATGCCTGCCGCGGGGCTCGGGAGCATGCTACGCGCCGCCGCGTTGACGGGGCAATGGCCAAATGCTTCAGCCGGATTGACGGAATCCGTCAGCGGCCGGCTATCGCACGGCGGGATCGGATAAATCCGATCCGACTTGATCTAAATCGGGTCCTGGCAGGACACTAGGTGCCATGATGGTTCCAGTGGCGGTGCCGCCTCATGGCGCACCGCCTGCCGACAGCCCCCATCCAGGAGATTCCCAACATGACCAATATCGTGCTCGCCACCGACGGCTCGGCCTTCAGCGACGCCGCGGCCCGTTTTATCGCCGAAGGCAAGTTGCTGCAGAGCGGCTTCACCGTGCATGTCGTGCATGTGGCGCCGGAAGTGAGCGGCCAGGTGCGCGCCTTTGTCAGCAAGGAAACCATCGACGACTGGCACAAGGAGGCCAGCGACAAGGCCATGGCGGCGGTCTGCGACATCCTGTCCGCAGCCAAGGTGCCATTCGAGCGGCACCCGCTGCATGGCTTCGCGCCGGAGCGCATCGTCGCCTGTGCGCGCTCGGTCGACGCCGCGGCCATCGTGATGGGCACGCATGGCCGGGGTTCGTTCTTCGATGCGGTGATCGGTTCAGTCGCGGGCCGCGTGCTGGCGCAGGCCGAATGCCCGGTGCTGCTGGTCAAGGCGCCGGAAAAGAAGAGCTGAGCAAAGCGGCGGAATACCGGCGCCCTGGCGGCGCCGTCCGGTAGACCTCAGGCGCCCCACAGGGGCGCTTCGTCCATCAGCGCCACCTGTTCGCGCAGCTCCAGGATGCGGTCCTGCCAGTAGCGCGCGGTGCCGAACCACGGGAACGCGGCCGGAAAGGCCGGGTCGGCCCAGCGGCTGGCCAGCCAGGCGCTGTAGTGCAGCAGCCGCAGCGTGCGCAGCGCTTCCACCAGCCACAGTTCGCGCGGCTGGAATTCGGCGAAGTCTTCATAGCCGGCAACGATGTCGGCCAGCTGGTCCTGCATGGCCGCGCGGTCGCCCTCCAGCAGCATCCAGATGTCCTGGATCGCCGGCGCCATGCGGCTGTCGTCGAAATCCACGAAGTGCGGGCCCGGCGCGCCATGGGTGCCGCCGCGCGCGTCGTCCTCGTCGATCCACAGCACATTGCCGCGATGGCAGTCGCCGTGGGTGCGCAGCAGGCGCACCTCGCCGGCGCGCTCATAGCAGCGGCGCACGCCGTCCAGCGCCAGGTCCGTCACCGATTGCCACGCGGGCAGCAGGTCGGCGGGAATGCAGCCGCTGGCAAGCAGCCAGTCGCGCGGGGCAACGCCGAAGGTTTCCAGATCCAGCGCCGGGCGGGCCTGGTAGGGCTGCGTCGCCCCCAGCGCGTGGATGCGGCCGATAAAGCGGCCGAGCCAGGTCAGCGTGTCGGAACGGTCCAGCGCGGGCTCGCGGCCGCCGCAGCGGGGGAATACCGCGAAGCGAAAGCCGGCGTGATGCAGCAGCGTGCCAGACTCGCCCGGTGCCAGCACCATGGCCGGCACGGCCGGGATCTCGGCATCGGCCAGCTGCTGCACAAAGGCGTGTTCTTCCAGGATGGCCGCGTCGGTCCAGCGGCCCGGACGGTAGAACTTGGCGATGACGGGCGGGGCATCCTCGATGCCCAGCTGCCAGACGCGGTTCTCGTAGCTGTTGAGCGCCAGCAGGCGCCCGTCGGGGCGCAGGCCGGCGCCTTCCAGCGCATCCAGCATCAGCTCCGGCGTCAGGCCGGCGTAGGGAACGCCGGGGTCGGCCGGGGCGTCGGACGCGTGCATGGTGTCAGCCCTGATCCGCTCAGCGCGCCGGCTTGCGGTTGCCGCCGAGCAGCGCGGCCTGCGGCGCCGGACGGCGATTGCGCGCCGGTGCCGGTGCCGCGTCGTGCGGCTGGCGTGCGGGTTGCGCCGCGGTCCGCTGCTGGCGCGCCGGCTCCTGGCCGTCGCGGCGCGGTGCGGGATTGCGCGCGCCGCCGGCGGGCTGGCCGCCACGGTTGCCGTTGGCCGCACCGTTGCCGCGCTGGCCGCCTTCGGCAGCGCGCGTGCGCGGCTGGCCGCCCTGGGCTTGACGCGGCGCAGCCTGCGCTTCACGCGCCGGGCGCTGGCGCTGGGCGCCCTCGCCTTCGCTGCCGGCCGGACGCGCCTGGGCGCGTCCGCGGCCCTGGCTTTGTCCTTGCCCCTGGCCACCACCGCCACGCTGTTGGCGGCCCTTCTGGATCGGCTCGGGCGCGATGCTCGGGTCGACCTCGAAGCCCGGCAGCACGGTCTGCTCGAGCTTGCGCTTGATCAGGCGTTCGATATCGCGCAGCAGCGCAATCTCGTCCACGCAGACCAGCGAGATCGCTTCGCCCTCGGCGCCGGCGCGGCCGGTACGGCCGATGCGGTGCACATAGTCCTCGGGCACGTTGGGCAGGTCGAAGTTGACCACGTGCGGCAGCTGGTCGATGTCGATGCCGCGCGCGGCGATATCGGTTGCCACCAGCAGCCGCAGCGTGCCGGACTTGAATTCCGACAGCGCGCGCGTGCGCGCCGACTGGCTCTTGTTGCCATGGATCGCCAGTGCCGACAGGCCATCCTTGGTCAGCTGCTCGGCCAGGCGGTTGGCGCCGTGCTTGGTGCGCGTAAATACCAGCACCTGGTGCCAGTCGTGCTGGCGCACCAGGTGGGCCAGCAGTTCACGCTTGCGCTCGCGGTCCACCGGGTAGACGCGCTGGTCCACGGTCTCGGCCGTGGTATTGCGCCGCGCCACCTCGATCGAGGCGGGGTTGTTCAGCAGGCGGTCGGCCAGCGCGCGGATATCGTCCGAGAACGTCGCCGAGAACAGCAGGTTCTGGCGCTTGGCCGGCAGCACGTTGAGGATCTTGCGGATATCGTGGATGAAGCCCATGTCGAGCATGCGGTCGGCTTCATCGAGCACCAGCAGTTCCACCTGCGACAGGTCGATGGTGCGCTGGGACACGTGGTCCAGCAGGCGGCCGGGCGTGGCCACGACGATCTCGACGCCGCGCTTGAGCTGCTCGATCTGCGGGTTGATGCCGACACCGCCGAACATCACCATGGAACGCAGGCGCAGGTACTTGCCGTAGTTGCGCACGCTCTCTTCGACCTGGGCGGCCAGTTCGCGCGTGGGCGTCAGCACCAGTGCGCGCACCGGCAGGCGGGCCGGACGCTGCGCGCCATTGGCGCCGCGCGCCGCGGAGTCGGACAACATCTGCAGCATCGGCAGCGTAAAGCCGGCGGTCTTGCCGGTGCCGGTCTGCGCGCCTGCGAGCAGGTCACCGCCCTTGAGAATGGCGGGGATTGCCTGGGCCTGGATGGGAGTCGGCGTGGTGTAGCCCTGTTCGGCCACGGCACGCACAATCTTGTCGGACAAGCCGAGTTCAGAAAAAGACATGTATTGCTGCTTGGGCCATCGCTGCGCACGCGGTGCGCCAAACGCCGGATGGCTCCTGGTAATCGGATCAGAATCGGAACGCGAACGCCGGGAAGCCGGCATGGCAGGGCACCGGCCCGCCCGCGAAGGAAAGAGCGGTAGTGTACCAGTCCGTGACAAGCGGGTTCTGCACCGGGCGCGGCCCCGCATGCGCGCCGGCGCACATCGGGTCTGCGCGGGTGGCGCTGCGCTATCATGACAGCCTCTGCCCGCCCCCTCTCCGGCTCCGCACCCGCGCCACATGTGCCCCGGAAAGCCGCCATGCGCTTGCGTTTCCTCGAAGACCAGGAAGTCACCCTGTTCGCGGCCATCCCGGTCGGGATCGTCGCGGCCATTGCCACCACACTGTTCAAGGAAGCGCTGGAGGGCGCCGGCGTCGCGCTGTTTTCCAGCCATGCCGACGTGGTGGCCGTATTCGCCACGCTGGCGCTGGCGTGGCGCGTGGTGATTCCGGCCGCGGGCGGCGCGCTGGCGGGCGGCCTGCTGGTGCTGGCCAATCGCCTGGCCGGCAGCCACGGCGGCGCCACCGACTACATGGAAGCGGTGGCCAACGGCAGCGGCCGCCTGCCGGTGCGGATCACCTTGCTGCGCGCGCTCTCGTCGTTTTTCTCGATCGTCAGCGGCAGCTCGGTCGGCAAGGAAGGCGCGATGATCCAGCTGGCGGCGCTGTGCGGCTCGCTGTTCCCGTCGACCCGGCTGGAACGCGGCAGCGGATCGAACATGCGCCGCATGCTGACCGCCTGCGGGGCCGCGGCGGGCCTTGCCACGGTCTATCACACCCCCTTCTCCGCCGCCGTCTTCGTTGCCGAAGTGGTGTTCGGGGCGCTCGCGGTGCAGCGCCTGATGCCGCTCTTCCTGGCTTCGGTGGCCGGCGCCATGGTCAGCCAGTGGCACGGCGGCCTGCAGCCGCTCTACCCGGGCCTGGATATCGCCCCCGACCTGCGCCCGCAGATCCTGCTGGCCGCGGCGGCGCTGGGCGTGGCCGCCGGCATCGCGGGCGCGCTGTTCATGCGCGCGGCCGGCTTTGCGCGCAGCCGCTTTGCCGCCGTGCCGGGCGGGCCGGTGGCAAGGCTGACGCTGGGCGGCGCGCTGGTCGGCGTGCTGGCGATGGCGGTGCCCGAGGTGGTTGGCAACGGCTATTCCACCATCCAGACCATCCTGCAGGAGCAGCCGCTGAGCGTGCCGGTGGCCGGCGTGCTGCTGGCCAAGCTGGTGGCTACGGTGATCAGCATGGGCTCGGGGGCGGTCGGCGGCGTGTTCACGCCGTCGCTGTTCGTGGGGGCGGCGCTCGGGCAGTTGCTGGCCATCGCCATGCAGGGCACGGCGGCCGGTGCGGCGCCGCTGCTGCCGCTGGTGGGCATGAGCGCGTTCCTGGCGGCCACCAGCCAGGCGCCGCTGATGTCGGTGCTGATGGTGTTCGAGATGACGCTGGCGCCCGCACTGCTGCTGCCGTCGATGATCGGCGCGGTGGCGGCGTACTACACCGCGTCACGCTGCCAGACGCTGTCGCTGTACAGCGTGATCGCCGAGCGCGCGCAGGCCTCGGCCGCGGCCGAACATGCCCGCACGTTGACGCTGGCGGGCCTGTGCGACCCGACCGATACCGTGCTCGACCCGAACGCTACGCTGGCGGCAGCAGCCGACAAATTTGCCGAGACTGGCACGCGCTACCTTTATCTGGTCGAAGCGGATGGCCGCCTGCTGGGCGCGCTGTCGATCCACGCGCTGCAGCGCGCCCAGCGCGAGGGGGCCCCGGATGACGTGCTGGCGCTGGCCGAACGCGACTTCCCCGCACTGACCCCGGATTCGCGCCTGCGCGACGCCCTGGCGGTGTTTGCCGGGCGCGGCATCAACCGCATCCCTCTGGTGCGCGACAGCGCCAGCCGCGAACTGATGGGCACGGTGTCCAAGCAACGTGTGCTGCAAGAGGCATCCTGCCTGTTCTGAGCTCGCCTGCATCGCCGACCCAGCCAGGCCGCCAGCGGGGTAAAATGCCGGGTTGCGCCCGCCTTCGGGCCATTCCCGCCAACGCGTCGTCCCATTTGTCGGAGTCCTCCCCCATGCCAGCAGGTCGTGATGCGCGCCGCGAGGCGCCGGAGTCTGTCCAACCCAGGCGTGCCCGCAGGCTGTTGCCAACGCTGGCCTGCGCCGCCGCCCTGCTGCTCGGTGCGGCAAGCGCGATGGCCCAGCCGGTGCGGGTGATCCCGGACGATGCGCAGGCGGCCAGGCTCGTTATCGCCACGCCGTCTGCCGGTGCGCCGCAGACGGCCACGCTCGATGGCAAGACCGTCGGCGTGGCGCCGGGCCTGCGCCTGTTCGGCACCGACAACCAGCTGCTGGCCAGCGCCGCGGTGGCGGGCCAGAAGCTGCCGGTGCGGTACAAGCTGGACCTGTACGGCCAGTTGCTGACCGCCTGGGTGCTGAGCGAGCCGGAACAGAAGGCGCTGAAGAAGAAATCGTAGTCCCCCGGAAGTGCGACCGGCGTGCCCCACGCGCCGGCCGTGTTGTTGCAACACCCTGATGCCCCCAGGTCAACCACTGAGATCGGCATATGAAGAAAGTTTTCGTCAAGACGTACGGCTGCCAGATGAACGAGTACGACTCGGGCAAGATGGTCGACGTCCTCAACGCCAGCCAGGGGCTGGAACCCACCGACAACGTCGAAGACGCCGACGTGATCCTGTTCAACACCTGCTCGGTGCGCGAGAAGGCGCAGGAGAAGGTGTTCTCGGAACTGGGCCGGATGAAGGCACTCAAGGCCGTCAAACCCGACCTGGTGATCGGCGTGGGCGGCTGCGTGGCCAGCCAGGAAGGCGCCAGCATCGTCTCGCGCGCGCCGTATGTCGACGTGGTGTTCGGCCCGCAGACGCTGCACCGCCTGCCCGACCTGATCGCGCGCCGCCAGCGCACCGGCCAGTCGCAGGTGGACATCTCCTTCCCCGAGATCGAGAAGTTCGACCACCTGCCGCCGGCGCGCGTGGAAGGCCCGAGTGCCTTCGTCTCGATCATGGAGGGCTGCTCCAAGTACTGCAGCTATTGCGTGGTGCCCTACACCCGCGGCGAAGAAGTGTCGCGCCCGTTCGAGGACGTGCTGGCCGAAGTTGCCGGCCTGGCCGAACAGGGCGTGCGTGAAGTCACGCTGCTGGGCCAGAACGTCAACGCCTACCGCGGCAAGATGGGCGACACCACCGAGATCGCCGACTTTGCGCTGCTGATCGAGTACGTGGCCGAGATCCCCGGCATCGAGCGCATCCGCTACACCACCAGCCACCCGAAGGAATTCACCTCGCGCCTGGTCGAGCTGTACGGCCGCTGCGACAAGCTGGTCAACCACCTGCACCTGCCGGTGCAGCATGCGTCCGACCGCATCCTGATGGCGATGAAGCGCGGCTACAGCGTGCTGGAGTACAAGAGCATCATCCGCAAGCTGCGCGTGCTGCGCCCGGACATGTCGATGTCGTCGGACTTTATCGTGGGCTTCCCCGGCGAGACCGATGCCGACTTCGAGAAGCTGATGGCGATGATCGAGGAGATCGGCTACGACACCTCGTTCTCCTTCATCTTCAGCCCGCGCCCGGGCACGCCCGCTGCCAACCTGCACGACGACACCCCGCACGAGGTCAAGCTGCGCCGGCTGCAGCGCCTGCAGGCCACCATCGAGGAAAACGTGCAGCGCATCAGCCAGAACATGGTCGGCACGGTGCAGCGCATCCTGGTGGAAGGCCCTGCGCGCAAGGACCCGACCGAGCTGCACGGCCGCACCGAGAACAACCGCGTGGTCAACTTCGCGCTGCCGGGCGTGCCCCAGGCAGGCCGCGACCGGCTGGTCGGCCAGCTGGTCGATGTCAGCATCACCCAGGCCTTCCCGCATTCGCTGCGCGGCGAAATCGTCGTTCGGCAGTAATCAGGCACCATCCAGCGAGGCCATCGCCAACTGATGAAAGTCCCATCCGCAGAATTCGTCGCTCCCAAGGACGACAACACCCGGCTGCAGAACCTGTGCGGCCCGCTCGACGAAAACCTGCGCCAGATCGAGCAGGCGCTGGACGTGAACATCCAGCGCCGCGGCCACCGCATGACGGTGCGCGGCGGCAACGCGCAGGATGCGGCAACGGCGCTGGAGCGCTTCTACAACCAGGCGCGTACGCCGCTGTCGATCGACGACGTGCAGCTGGGCCTGGTGGAAACGCGCCAACTGTCCGCGCATGGCAGCTACCTGCCCGGCAACGGCGGCGATGTCGAGGATCGCGAGATCGGCGACGAATCGCCGGTGCTGCACACGCGCCGCACCGGCCTGCAGGGCCGCACCGTGGCGCAGCGCGACTACCTGCGCAATATCCTGTCGCATGACCTGACCATGGGCATCGGCCCGGCCGGCACCGGCAAGACCTACCTGGCGGTGGCGTGCGCGGTCGATGCACTGGAGCGCGATGCGGTCAAGCGCATCGTGCTGACGCGCCCGGCGGTGGAGGCCGGCGAGCGCTTGGGCTTCCTGCCCGGCGACCTGGCGCAGAAGGTCGACCCTTACCTGCGCCCGCTGTACGACGCCCTGTATGACCTGCTCGGCTTCGACCGCACGCAGAAGATGTTCGATCGGCAGATGATCGAGATCGCGCCGCTGGCCTATATGCGCGGGCGCACGCTGAACCATGCCTTCATCATCCTGGACGAGGCGCAGAACACCACGCCCGAGCAGATGAAGATGTTCCTCACGCGCATCGGCTTCGGCTCCAAGGCGGTGATCACCGGCGACATCACCCAGATCGACCTGCCCCGCGGGCAGAAGAGCGGCCTGGTGGAAGCGCAGCTCGTGCTGCGCGACGTGCGCGGCATTGCCTGCACCCGCTTTACCAGCATTGACGTAGTGCGCCATCCGCTGGTGGCCCGCATCGTCGATGCCTATGACGAATACCACGCCCAGCACAAGGACGCTTAATTGAAATCCCAGAAATCCAAGTCTTCCGCCGTGAGCCTGACGCTGTTCGACGGCGACGGCCGCGCGCGCAAGAGCGCCGCGCACGCGCTGCGCGTGCAACTGCCCGACGGCCGCAGCCTGACGCTGGACCTGTCGCAGGCCGCCGACGGCGTGGTGGCGCTGCTGGCCGAGCACACTGACACCAACCAGCAGGCCGGCCTGCTGGTGCGCCCGGACAACCATGACTCGCTGTCGGTGGCCGTGACCGCCACGCCGGTGGTCACCACCACCGGCACGCCGGCCACCCCGCCCGGACTCGAGCTCGAGATCCAGAACGGCGACGGCGTCGGCAAGCGCGCCGGCCTGCCGCCGCGCCGCAAGATCGAGACCTGGGTCAAGTCGGCGCTGTATGCCGATGCTGCGCTGACTATCCGCTTTGTCGATGAGGAAGAGGGGCGCACGCTGAACCGCACCTATCGCGGCAAGGACTACGCCACCAACGTGCTGACCTTTGCCTATGCCGAGAACGAAGCCGATCCGGTCACGGGCGATATCGTGCTGTGCTGCCCGGTGGTGGAAGCCGAGGCGCGCGAGCAGCGCAAGCCGCTGGAAGCGCACTATGCGCATCTGATCGTGCACGGCGTGCTGCACGCGCAAGGCTACGAGCACGAGGAAGACGCCGAGGCCGAGGAAATGGAAGCGATCGAGACCGAGACGCTGCAGGCGCTGGGCTACGCCGATCCCTACCAGGGCGACCGCACCGCGTGATTTCCGCGTGATCCCTCTCTCACAGGCGGCGCCAGTTGGGCGCCGCCTGCTGCACATATGGTCTCAGGCCACCGCCCGCCGTCACGGGACGGTCAGGCTTTTAGTGTATCCTTCAGACGATCTCCACCACGCGCTCGCCGCGAAATGAACGACCCTTATCCCAGTTCGAAGCCCGCTTACCTGAAGCAGGCCGATCGGCCCAGATCGCTTCTCGAACGCCTGTCAGACCTGATTTCCCCTGAGCCGGACACCCGCGCGGAATTGCTCGAAGTGCTCCAGGAAGCGCATGAGCGCAACCTGATCGACGCCGACTCGCTGTCGATGATCGAGGGCGTGTTCCAGGTCTCCGAACTGACCGCGAGCGACATCATGGTGCCGCGCGCGCAGATGGATATGGTCAATATCGCGGACGCCCCGGAGGCGTTCATCCCCTTCATGCAGCAGACCGCGCACTCGCGCTTCCCGGTCTACGAAGGCAGCCGTGACAACATCATCGGCATCCTGCTGGCCAAGGACCTGCTGCGCTACTACACCGACCCCGCCTTCGACCTGCGCGAGACCCTGCGCCCGGCGGTGTTCATTCCCGAGTCCAAGCGCCTGAACATCCTGCTGCGCGACTTCCGCATCAACCGCAACCATATCGCCATGGTCGTCGACGAGTACGGCGGCGTGGCCGGCCTGGTGACGATCGAGGACGTGCTGGAGCAGATCGTGGGCGACATCGAGGATGAGTTCGACCTGGACGAAGACCAGGACAATATCCTGCCAATGCCCGACGGCAGCTGGCGCGTGCACGGCCTGACCGAGATCGCCCAGTTCAACGAGGCCTTCGGCACCGCCTTCTCCGACCACGACGTCGATACCGTGGGCGGGCTGCTGTCCAACCACGTGGGCCACGTGCCCCACCGCGGCGAGGTCATCACCCTGCCGCCGATCCGCTTCGAGGTGCTGCGCGCCGACGCGCGGCAGGTGCACCTGCTGCAGGTGCACCGCGAATCCAACGGCGACAACGCGGGCGCGGCCGGCGCATGAAGCGTTCCGCCCCGATTCTCAACGGCGCCGCCGCTGCCGACGCCGCCCCGACAGGCGTGCCTGGCACGCGCGCGCATTCGCGCGCAGCGACCATGGTGCGGCTGCTGCTGGCCGGCGTGCTCGGCATCGCCCATACGCAAGCCTTTGCCCCCCATGACTGGTGGTGGCTGCAGATCCTGTCGCTGGCCGGCCTGGCCGCACTGATGGCCGACGCGCCGCGCGCGCGCCTGGCCGCCGCCACTGGCTATGCCTTCGGGCTGGGCTGGTTCCTGTCCGGCATCTGGTGGCTCTATATCAGCATGCACGTCTACGGCGAGATGCCGGCGTGGATGGCCGCGCTCGCGGTGGTGCTGTTCTCGGGCTTCCTATCGCTCTACCCGGCGCTGGCCGGCGCGCTGTGGCATCGGCTGACGGCGCGCCTGCCGGGGGCCACGCTGCTGGCGCCGCTGGCCTTCGGCGCTGCCTGGGGTCTCGCCGAATGGCTGCGCGGCGTGGTGTTTACCGGCTTCCCGTGGCTGTCGGGCGGGTATGCCCATGCCGATGGCCCGCTGGCCGGCTTCGCGCCGCTAGTTGGCGTGTATGGCATCGGCGCCCTGGCCGCCGCGGTGGCGGCACTGCTGGCGGCTGCCGTACGTGGACTGGGCCGCGGTGAACGCGGCCGGGCGCTGGGCGCGCTGGCACTGGCACTGGCCCTGCCCGCTGCGGGCGCCGCGCTGGCGCCGCTGGCCTGGACCACGCCCGCCGGCAAGCCGCTGTCGGTGCGGCTGCTGCAAGGCAACGTGGCCCAGGACATCAAGTTCGAGCCCGCCGGCATCCAGCGCTCGATCGAGCTGTACCGCGACATGATCACCGCCGCGCCGGCCGACCTGGTGGTCACGCCGGAAACCGCGTTCCCGGTCATCCTGCAAGAGCTGCCGGTCGACGTGGCCGTGGCGGTGCGCGACTACGCGCTGGCCAGCGGCACCACGGTGCTGTTCGGCGCCGCCGGCGCCGACTCCCCGGTGGACTTCACCAACAGCGTCTTCGGCCTGGGCCCCGAGACCGAACGCCTGTACCGCTACAACAAGCACCACCTGGTGCCGTTCGGCGAATTTATCCCGCTGGGGTTCCGCTGGTTCGTCGACATGATGAAGATGCCGCTGGGCGACTTCCGCCGCGGCGGGCTCGACCAGGCCTCGCTGCCGGTGCGCGGCGTGCGCGTGGCGCCCAATATCTGCTACGAGGATCTGTTCGGCGAGGAAATCGCGCAGACGCTGCGCCAGCAGCCGGCGCCGGCCAATGTCCTGGCCAACCTGACCAACCTGGCGTGGTTCGGCGACACCATCGCGCTGGACCAGCACCTGCAGATCTCGCGCATGCGCGCGCTGGAAACGCGCCGGCCGATGCTGCGCTCGACCAATACCGGCATGACCGCGGTGGTACGCCCGGATGGCTCGGTGCAGCAACGCCTGCCGACCTTCACGGTCGGCACGCTGGCGGCCCAGGTGCAGGGCATGCAGGGGCTGACGCCCTATATCCGCTGGGGGAACGCGCCGGTGCTGGCGCTGTTTGCGCTTGTGCTGGGGATGGCTGCCTGGCGTGCGCGCAAGCTGCGCGGTGCAGGCTGAAGGCACAGGCAGAAGCAGGCACCGGACGCGGCGGGATCGCCGCCGCCGTCCGGCGCTTGATTGCGGTGCCGGTTGTGGCGCCTCAGGTGAGCGCCAGCCGGTTCAGCCCAGCAGCCCGGTCGCCACGGACACGGTGGCCGCGGCGATCATGACCGCGATTGCGACCAGGTAAGGTTTGCGAGAAAGAAGTGTCATGCCAAGTCCCCATCAATATCAGTTACCGACAAACGGCTACTGCGGTGCCAGCCAGCAGCCGCGGTGCCCGCCATGCCGGCACGGACTGTCAATCGCAACGCTCTGAAACGGGTTGCTTACTCATACTGTATACAAAAACGTTAACGGCTAGCAGCGGCCAAACCTGAATTCAGCCTCAGTATTTTCCCGATGCGTTGCGTAGGGCCGACATTGGCAAGCATGTTCAGCCACCGGTGCACGCCCTAGCCGGCCCCGCCAAACGGGGCGCCTTGCCAAAAAGCCGATAGAATTCAGGGTTTGGCAAAATCCGCATGCGCCGGCTCCGGCACGCGCTGCGGGGCCTGCATGCCGGGCGGCGCGTCCGCGCCCGGGTGCCTCTACCTAGTCTTCATATGCTGACCTTCCAACAAATGATTCTGACCCTGCAGGCCTATTGGGACCGGCAGGGCTGCGCGCTGTTGCAACCCATCGATCTGGAGGTCGGCGCCGGCACATCCCACGTACACACCTTCCTGCGCGCGCTCGGCCCCGAGCCGTGGCGCGCCGCCTACGTGCAGCCGTCGCGCCGCCCCAAGGACGGCCGCTATGGCGAGAACCCTAACCGCCTGCAGCACTACTACCAGTACCAGGTGGTGCTCAAGCCCGCGCCCGAGAACATCCTGGAGCTGTACCTGGGCTCGCTCGAGGCGCTCGGCCTGGACCTCAAGCAGAACGACATCCGCTTCGTCGAGGACGACTGGGAAAACCCCACGCTGGGCGCCTGGGGCCTGGGCTGGGAAGTCTGGCTCAACGGCATGGAAGTGACGCAGTTCACCTACTTCCAGCAGGTGGGCGGGATCGATTGCAAGCCCATCACCGGCGAGATCACCTACGGCATCGAACGCCTCGCGATGTACCTGCAGAAGGTCGAGAACGTCTATGACCTGATCTGGACCGAGTGGGTCGAGAACGGCGAGACGCGCCGCCTGACCTATGGCGACGTGTACCACCAGAATGAAGTCGAGCAGTCGACCTACAACTTCGAGCACAGCAACACCGAGATCCTGTTCCGCCATTTCGCCGAGCACGAAGGCGAGGCCAAGCGGCTGATGGGCAATGGCGACGGCGCCGAGGAAGGCCAGGCCGCCGGCACGCGCCTGGCGCTGCCCGCCTACGAGCAGGTGCTCAAGGCCGCCCACACTTTCAACCTGCTGGACGCGCGCGGCGCGATCTCGGTGACCGAGCGCGCGGCGTATATCGGCCGCATCCGCAACCTGTCGCGCCAGGTGGCACAGGCCTACTACGACTCGCGCGAGGCCCTCGGCTTCCCGATGTGCGGCAACGGCGGAGCCCGGGCATGACGCAACTGGCGCGCAGCGCGTTGTGCTGCGCCATGGCGATCGCCGCGCTCGCCGCCGCCGGCAACGCCATCGGCGCGCGCGCGCAGGCGGCACCCAGCGCGCAGGCGCTGATGCTGCCGGCGGAGCTGAGCAATGTGTGCGAGGCCGATCCGCAGGCGCTGCAGCTGGCCATGGCGCGCCAATGGCGCCCGTCGCTGAACGCGCTCGACCAGTGGACGCAGCTGGTGCGCTCGTTCTCTTGCGACCTGTCCGGCCAGCGCGACCTGGGATGGCACCGCGTGCCGCTGCGCGCCTATGAAAGCGCGATCCGCTATCCGCTGACGTGGGTGGAGATGGAGACCCGCAACGGCCGCACCCGCCGCACCGTCAAGACCTACCACTCGGCGGCACAGCTGCCGCCGAAGATCGATTTCTGGGTGGGCGGGCGCATCGACGAGATCCGCTACGACAAGCGCCTGCGCCGCATCGACGCGCGCTTCCCGGCTGCAGGCAGCCGCGGCGGCAGCAACGGCGCGGCCAGCGCCGCGGCGGCCGCGCAATGCGCCTACACCACGCTGCAATTCCGGCAACAGAACGGCCTGTGGCTGCTGTCCGGAGTAGAACCTAATCTTTCGCCGCGCTGCTCATAAGCGGCGCGCGCTACAACTTGCTGGATACGATTCATGTCGCAACCCATGACCGACTCGCTGCTGATCGAACTGTTCACCGAGGAACTGCCACCCAAGGCGCTGGGGCGCCTGGGCGACGCCTTCGCGCAGGGCCTGTTCGCCGGCCTGGGCGAGCGCGACCTGCTTGAGCCGGGCGCCACCGTGACGCCGTTCGCCACCCCGCGCCGCCTGGCCGCGCTGGTGTCGGGCGTGCGCCGCAGCGCGCCGGACCGCGAGCAGCGCGAGAAGGTCCTGCCGCTGTCGGTGGCGCTGGACGCCAACGGCGAGCCCACCGCGCCGCTGGCCAAGAAGCTGGCCGCGCTGGCCAAGTCGGTCGGCGTCGCCGAGATCGACTGGCAGTCGCTGGAGCGCGCCTCCGACGGCAAGGCCGAGGCCTTCTTCTACCGCTATACCGCACGCGGCGCCGAACTCGCTGCCGCGGTGCAGGCAGCGCTGGAAGACACCATTGCGAAGCTGCCGATCCCCAAGGTCATGAGCTACCAGCGTCCGGACGGCAGCACGGTGCATTTCGTGCGCCCGGCGCACAGCCTGATCGCACTGTTCGGCGCCGAGATCCTGCCGGTGACGCTGCTGGGGCTGCAGGCCAGCAACCTGACCCAGGGCCACCGCTTCCTGTCGCACGGCAGGATCGAGATCGCGCATGCCAATGACTATGCGCAGCAACTGGAGTCCGCCGGCCACGTGGTGGCCAGCTACGCCGAGCGCCGCGAGCGCATGCGCGCCGCGCTGCTCAAGGAAGCCGGCGCCGACCAGGTGATCATGCCCGAGTCGCTGCTCGATGAAGTCAATTCGCTGGTGGAATGGCCGGTGGTCTATGCCTGCCATTTCGAGGAAGCCTTCCTGGCGGTGCCGCAGGAATGCCTGATCCTGACCATGCAGACCAACCAGAAGTACTTTGCGCTGACCGATGCCGACGGCCACCTGCGCAACCGCTTCCTGATCGTCTCGAATTTGGCCACCGAGACGCCGCAGTCGATCATCACCGGCAACGAGCGCGTGGTGCGCCCGCGACTGGCCGATGCCAAGTTTTTCTTCGACCAGGACCGCAAGAAGACGCTGGCATCGCGCGTGCCGCAGCTGGCCAGCGTGGTCTACCACAACAAGATCGGCACCCAGCTGGACCGCGTGCAGCGCCTGCAGCAGATCGCCGGACATATCGCCGACGCGCTCAATGCCGCCGGCGTGCCGACCGACAAGGCCGCCGCGATGCGCGGCGCCGAACTGGCCAAGGCCGACCTGCTGACCGACATGGTCGGAGAGTTTCCCGAGCTGCAGGGCACCATGGGCACCTACTACGCCCGCCACGACGACGAAGCCGAAGACGTGGCGCTGGCCTGCTCGGAACACTACCGCCCGCGCTTTGCCGGCGATGCGCTGCCCGCGGGCTCGGTCAGCACCGCGGTGGCGCTGGCAGACAAGCTCGAGACCCTGGTCGGGATCTGGGGCATCGGCCTGCAGCCCACCGGCGAAAAAGACCCGTTCGCGCTGCGCCGCCATGCGCTGGGCATCCTGCGCATGCTGATCGAGAAGCCGCTGGCGCTGTCGATCGCCTCGCTGCTGGCGCTGACGCAGCAGTCCTTTGCCGGCATCGCTGCGGTCAAGCCGGCGCCCGAGGACATCACCGACTTCCTGTACGACCGCGTGCGCGGCTACCTGAAGGACAAGGGCTACACGACCAATGAGGTCGAGGCCGTGGTCAGCCTGCGCCCGGACACGCTGCACGACATCCTCGGCCGCATGGAAGCGGTGCGCACCTTCGCCGCGCTGCCCGAGGCCGAGGCGCTGGCCGCCGCCAACAAGCGCATCACCAATATCCTGCGCAAGAACACCGAGCCGGTCGGCACGGTCAATCAGGCGCTGTTCCAGGAAGAAGCCGAAGGCGCGCTGCACGCCGCCATCGAGCGCGTGCGCCCGGCCGTGGAAGCGGCCTTCGCCAGCGGCGACTTCACCGCCGCGCTACGCGACCTGGCGCAACTGCGCGATGCGGTCGACCGCTTCTTCAACGACGTGATGGTGATGGCCGAGGACGCGCAGCTGCGCGCCAACCGCCTGGCGCTGCTGGCTTCGCTGCATGCGCTGGCCAACCGCGTGGCCGACATCTCCAAGCTGGCCGCCTGATCTCAGCCACCGGAGCCGCACATGCCGCAGACGCCGCCCAAGTTTGTCATCCTGGACCGCGACGGGGTGGTCAACCTCGACAGCGACCAGTTCATCAAGACGCCCGATGAATGGGTGCCGATCGACGGCAGCCTGGAGGCCATCGCCGCGCTGAACCAGGCCGGCTACCGCGTGGTCCTCGCCAGCAACCAGTCCGGCATCGGCCGCGGGCTGTTCGAGATGAGCGCGCTCAACGCCATGCACGAGAAGATGCACACCTTGCTCGCGCGCCTGGGCGGGCGCGTCGACGCGGTGTTCTTCTGCCCGCATACCGCCGCGGACGGTTGCGACTGCCGCAAGCCCAAGCCGGGCATGCTGGAGCAGATCAGCGAGCGCTTCGGCATCGAGCTCCGCGGCGTGCCCATCGTTGGCGATTCGTTGCGCGACCTGGAAGCCGGCGTGGCGGTTGGCTGCGCGCCGCACCTGGTGCGCAGCGGCAAAGGCCAGAAGACCTTCGACCAGGGTGGCCTGCCGCCGGGCACGCAGGTACACGACGACCTGCGCGCGTTTGCACGCTGGCTGACCGGCAACGGCGGCGCACAGCGCCCGCCCGCTCATAGCGCCGGCTAACCGCCCGCATCCATTCCCTATTCGCACCCCCGCGCGCCCCCCGCATGACGTTTCTTCGTTCCCTGTTGTTTGCGCTGTACCTGCTGGTGCTGACGCCACCCTACGCCTGCGCCTGCTTCCTGGTGTTCCCGTTCATGAATGCCGACCAGCGCTTCCGCTTCGTGCGCGGCTGGCCCCTGCTGGTGATCTGGGCCGCGCGCGGCATCTGCGGCATCCAGTACCGCATCGAAGGCCATGAGCATATGGACGTGATGCTCGACAAGCCGGTGGTGCTGCTGTCCAAGCACCAGTCGGCCTGGGAAACCGTGGCCTACGTGGCGCTGATGCCCAAGCCGCTATGCTTCGTGTTCAAGCGCGAGCTGCTGCTGGTGCCGTTCTTCGGCTGGGCGCTGGGCATGCTGAAGATGGTCCATATCAACCGCAAGGAAGGCACCCGCGCCTTTGCCTCGGCCGCGCGCCAGGGCCGCGAGCGGCTGGCCGAAGGCGCCTGGATCATCATGTTCCCGGAAGGCACGCGCACGCCTTCGGGCCTGGAGAAGGCGCGCTACAAGAGCGGCGGCGCGCGCCTGGCGGTGGAAACCGGCGCCTGGGTGCTGCCGATGGCGGTCAACTCGGGCCGGGTGTGGCCGCGCAATTCATTCCTGAAGCACCCGGGCATGGTGACGATCTCGGTCGGCCCGGCAATCGCCTCGGCCAACAAGACCGCGGACCAGCTCAACCAGGAGGTGGCGGAATGGATCGAGCGCGACATGCGCCGCATCGATCCGCAGAGCTACCGGAGCGCGGCTCCGGGCGGGCCCGCCGCATGAAGCTGCTGCGACCCGACGCCGACGGCGCGCAGCTGGAGCTGCCTCTGGCGGAGTCCGCCCAGGCGCCGCAGCCTGCGGCCCCGCTTGCGCAAGAGCCCCCGCAGCAGCCCGCATGGCCGGTGCCGCAACCCAATGCTCGCCTGCTGCGCATCGGCGAACGGCCGCTGCATTACACGCTCAAGCGCTCGGCGCGCCGTACCATCGGCTTCACCATCGACGACCGCGGCCTGTCGATCACGGCGCCGCGCTGGGTCACGCTGGCGGACATCGAGTCGGCCATCCTGGAAAAACAGCGCTGGATCTTCAACAAGCTGGGCGAGTGGCGCCACCGCGAGTCGCGCCGCATCCTGCCCACGGTGCAATGGCGCGACGGCGCCAGCCTGCCCTTCCTGGGGCAGCCGCTGACGCTGTCGCTGGAGTCGCCGCTCGGCGCGCTGCTGTTCGATGCCGACCGCCGCGTGCTGCACCTGGCGCTGCCGGGCCATGCCGACGAGCAGCAGATCAAGGACCGCGTGCAGGGCTGGCTGCAGCAGCAGGCGCGCCGGCTGCTGGCCGAGCGGCTCGATATCTATGCCGACAAGCTGGGCGTGCGCCACACCGGCTTTGCGCTGACCTCGGCCGCCACGCGCTGGGGCAGCTGCACCGCCGACGGCAAGATCCGGCTGAACTGGCGCCTGATGCATTTCCCGCTGTCGATGATCGACTATGTCGCCGCGCACGAGCTGGCGCACCTGAAGGAAATGAACCACGGCCCGCGCTTCTGGCAGACCGTGGAATCGATCTTCCCCGAGTTCCGCGATGCGCGCGCGCAACTGCGGGCACACCCGCCCGAGCTGTTGCCGACCTTCTGAGCGGGCGGGGAGCGGGCCGGTACGTTTCGGCCAAACGCACTAAAATGGCGCCTTCCTATACCTAAAACAGTTGAAGGCCCTCAAATGCGACTCCTCCACACCATGCTGCGCGTCGGCGACATGCAGCGCTCCATCGATTTCTACACGCGCGTGCTCGGCATGCAGCTGCTGCGCCAGAGCGACAACCCCGAGTACAAGTACCGCCTCGCCTTCGTCGGCTACGGCCCCGAGAGCGAGACCGCGGTGCTGGAACTGACCTACAACTACGGCGTCGACCAGTATGACCTGGGCACGGCCTACGGCCATATCGCGCTGGAAACCGACGATGCCGCGGCCGCCTGCGAGCGCATCCGCACCGCCGGGGGCAAGGTTGTGCGCGAAGCCGGCCCGGTCAAGGGCGGCACCACCGTGATCGCCTTTGTCGAAGACCCGGACGGCTACAAGATCGAGCTGATCGAGCGCCATTCCACCCGCGACGCCAGCCGTCCCTGACGCACGCTCGCCATGAGCACGCAAAGCCTGGCCCGGCAGCCGCTCGACGGCTTCGCCGTGGGCCTGATGGTGGTGCTGTGCGCCGCCTGGGGCCTGCAGCAGGTGGTGATCAAGGTCACCGCGCCGCTGATGGGCGCGGTGCTGCAGGCCGGCGTGCGCTCGGCGGTGGCGGCGTTGCTGGTGTTCGGCTTTGCCGCCTGGCGTGGCACGCCGCTGTGGCGGCGCGACGGCACGCTGAACGCCGGCTTGCTGGCCGGGCTGCTGTTCGGCGCGGAGTTCTTCTGCATCTTCGTCGGGCTGGGCCACACCACCGCCTCGCGCATGGCGGTGTTCCTGTACACCGCGCCGATCTTCACCGCGCTGGGACTGCATTTCGTGGTGCCGGGTGAGCGGCTCCACACCTGGCAATGGCTGGGCGTGGCGCTCGCGTTCGCGGGCATGGCGCTGGCCTTTGCCGATGGCATTGCCGCGCCGTCGGCACAGGGCAGCACGCTGCTGGGCGATGCGCTTGGCATCCTCGCCGGCGCACTGTGGGCCGCCACCACCGTGGTGGTGCGCGCCAGCCCGCTGGCCAGCGCCCCGGCCAGCAAGACCCTGCTGTACCAGCTGGGGGTGTCCGCGGTGATGCTGCTGGCGATGGCGGTGGCCGCCGGCCAGACCGCAACCGTGCAGATCGACGGGGTGGTGCTGGCGAGCCTGTTCTACCAGTCAGTGCTGATCGCGTTTGCCAGCTACCTGATCTGGTTCTGGCTGCTGCGGCGCTACCTGGCGTCGCGGCTGTCAGTGTTTTCCTTCCTGACGCCGCTGTTCGGGGTTGCCTTCGGCGTGGTGCTGATGCACGACGCGGTGGGCCCGCGCTTTGCCGTGGCGGCACTCCTGGTGCTGGCCGGCATCGTGCTGGTCAATCGCCGCGCCTGAGCGGCGCGTCTACCGTAATACGGCGGCGGCCGGAGCCGCCGCTGCCTGACGCTCAGCGGCGTGCCTCGAACGAGAACATGCCGAGCGCGTCGCGCACTTCGTCCAGCGTCTGCTGGGTCAGTGCGCGCGCCTTCGCGGTGCCCTGGCGCAGGATGTCGAACACATAGTCCGGATCCTTGGCCAGTTCTTCGCGGCGCGCGCGGATCGGGGCCAGCATGTCCTGCAGGACGCCCTCGACGCGGCGCTTGAGCACCATGTCGCCCAGGCCGCCCTTCTGGTAGTGCTCCTTCAGCGCCTTGACTTCCTCGGTGTTGGGATCGAACGCATCCAGGTAAGTGAACACCACGTTGCCCTCGACCTGGCCCGGGTCCGACACGCGCAGGTGGTTGGGGTCGGTGTACATGCTGTGCACCGCGGCCTTGATCTGCTCGGGCGAGGCCCCCAGCGCGATCGCGTTGCCCAGCGACTTGCTCATCTTGGCCTTGCCGTCCACGCCAGGCAGGCGGCCGAACTCGGGGATCAGGGCTTTGCATTCGGGCAGCACTTCGCGGCCGACCTGGTGGTTGATGCGGCGCACGATCTCGTTGGTCTGCTCGATCAGCGGCGCCTGGTCTTCGCCCACCGGCACCACGTGGGCCTTGAAGGCGGTGATGTCCGCGGCCTGCGATGCCGGGTAGCACAGGAAGCCGGCCGGGATGTCGCGGCCAAAGCCACGCGCCTGGATCTCTTCCTTGATGGTCGGGTTGCGCTCAAGCCGCGCCACCGTGACGAAGTTCAGGTACATCAGCGTCAGCTCGGCCAGCGCCGGCAGGTGCGACTGCACGGTGATGGTGGTCTTGGCCGGGTCGATGCCCACGGCCAGGTAGTCCAGCGCCACTTCCAGCACGTTGCGGCGCACCTTGTCGGGATCGTGCGCGTTGTCGGTCATGGCCTGGGTGTCGGCCAGCAGCACGTATTGCTCATGCGAGTCCTGAAGCACCACGCGGCTCTTCAGCGAGCCGACATAGTGGCCAAGGTGCAGCGGGCCGGTGGGACGGTCGCCGGTCAGGATCACGGGACGCCGGTTGGTTTGGGTCTGGGCTGTCATGGGACGGTCTTGCACGAAATAGTCGCGGGAAATTCGGGATTCGGGAATCGGGATGCGCGGGCCTCAGGCGGCCTGTCCGGCCTGGCCGGATGGCGTGCCACCCAGGCGCCGGGCCAGTTCGACATACTCGCCAACCGGCACTTCCTCGGCGCGGCGGCCAAGGTCGAAGCCCATCGCATCGAAATCGACCTGGTCGCGCAGGAACGAGAGCGTGTTGCGCAGCACCTTGCGCCGCTGCGAGAACGCCGCGGTGACCACGTCGCCGAGCACGGTGATGTCGCAATCGGCATGCGGCGAACGCAGCCGGCCATCGAGGTGGCGCGGCCAGGGGATCATGCGCACCACGGCGGAATCGACCTTGGGCGGCGGGTTGAAGCTGCCCGGCGGCACGTCAAGCACATGCTCCATGTAGTAGCGGACCTGCAGCATGATCGAGAGCCGGCCGAAGGCCTTGCTGCCGGGCTCGGCCACCATGCGCTCCACCACTTCCTTCTGCAGCATGAAGTGCTGGTCGCGCACCTGGTCGGCGAAGTCCATCAGGTGGAACAGCAGCGGGCTGGAAATGTTGTACGGCAGGTTGCCGACGATGCGCAGCGGCCGCCCCGGCACCTCCAGCTTGCCGAAGTCGAAGTCCAGCGCGTCGCCGGCGTGGACCTGCAGACGCTCGCCGTAGCGGCGGCGCAGGCGCTCGACCAGGTCGCGGTCGAGTTCCACCACCTGCATCTGCGGGATCCGTTCGAGCAGCGGGGTGGTCAGGGCACCCAGGCCGGGACCGATCTCGACCAGCACGTCGTCGGCCTGGGGGCTGATGGCATTGACGATGCCGTGGATGATGGTGTCGTCGACCAGGAAGTTCTGCCCGAATCGTTTGCGGGCCACATGGCCCTGGTGCACGTTTGAACGCATGGGTTATTCGTCCAGCTTCAGCATGGCGGCTGCGGGCCGGAATGGGTGTGGCCAGGATGGCTGCCCGTGGCACCGTTGCTGCCAGGGCGCCGGCCATTGGCGTGGCCGGCCATGATGACCGCACTGCGGATGGCCTCGATCATGCTGCCGTGTTCGGCCTGGCCGGTGCCGGCAAGGTCGAGCGCGGTGCCATGGTCCACCGAGGTGCGGATAAAGGGCAGCCCCAGCGTGATATTCACGCCGTGGCCGAAGGTGCCGTACTTCAGTGGCGCCAGCCCCTGGTCATGGTACATCGCCAGCACGCAGTCGGCATCGCGCAGGTGGCGCGGCTGGAACAGCGTGTCGGCCGGAAAGGGCCCGCGCGCGTCGATGCCGGCATCTTTTGCCTGCGCCAGCGCGGGCATGATGATGTCGATCTCTTCGCGGCCCATATGGCCGCTTTCGCCGGCGTGCGGGTTCAGGCCCGTGACCAGGATGCGCGGCCGCGAGATGCCGAAGTAGCGGCGCAGGTCGGCATCGATGATCGACAGCGTCTGCACCAGCAGCGGCACGGACAGCGCATCGGGCACCGCGCGCAGCGGCAGGTGGGTGGTGGCCAGCGCCACGCGCAGCATGGCGCCGTCGTGCGCGGGCTGCGGGCCGGCCAGCATCATCACCACGCGCGGTACGCGGGCGCTGTCGGCCAGGTATTCGGTATGGCCGGTGAAGGGCACGCCGGCGTCGTTGATGGTGCTCTTCTGCACCGGCGCCGTGATCATTGCGGCATACCGGGGCGCGGCCCTGCCGCGCGCGCGGCAGCCGCGGATGGCGGCATCGAGCAGCTTCAGCACATAGGGGCCGTTGCGCGCATCGAGCCGCCCGGCCTCGCACGCGACCGCCAGCGGGATGTCCTCGACGACCACGTCGCCGTCGGCAATGCGCCGCTCCCAGGCGTGCGTGGCGCCCAGCGCCGCGGCGCGATCGGCCAGCAGGCGGGCATCGCCCAGCACATGGAAGCGGTATTGCCCGCCGCCGACGCCATTGTTGGCGCCCGCCAGCTGCAGCAACGCCCCGATGGTGATATCGGGACCGATGCCGGCGGGTTCTCCGGTCGAGATGGCTAGGGCTAGCGGGTCGGGCATGTCAGGTCGGCGGATCTGGGGCAGGCGCTTCAGCGCTGCCGGTTGATCCGGTACTCCACATACGCCTGCGAACGCAGCTGGCGCACCCAGTCATCATAGGCTGCGCGCAGCTTCTGTTCGCGGACTTCGGCACGGGCGAAGTCGCGCTGCTTCTCGGGCGACATCTCGGTCTCGCGCCGGTTGAGCACCTGGATCAGGTGCACGCCGAACTGCGTGACCACCGGCTCCGAGATCTCGTTCGGGCGCAGGCGGCTCATGGCCTGCTCGAACTCGGGCACCAGCTCGCCCGGCGACACCCAGCCGAGGTCGCCGCCGTTCTGCGCCGAGCCGTCCTGCGAGAAGCGCTTGGCCGCGTCGGCAAAATCCCCGCCGTGGGTGATGCGGTCGCGCAGCGTGCCGAGCTGGCGGCGCGCCTCGGCCTCGGGCATGTTGGGGCCGGTGCGGATCAGGATGTGGCGCACCTGGGTCTGGGTGATCTTCGAGGCCGCGGCCGGGCTGGATGCCGGCGCCGCGCGCTTGGCCACCAGCTTGACCACATGGAAGCCCGCGGCGCTTTCCACCACCTGCGGCGCCACTGTGCCAGCCTGCAGGTCGACCACGGCGTTGGCGAACTGTACCGGCAGGCGGCCGATCTCGCGGAAGCCCATGGCTCCGCCCTGGGCCGCCTCGGCGCCCTCGGAATTGGCCTGCGCCAGCTGCGCGAAGTCGGCGCCGCCCTGGGCCTGCTTGAGCAGCCCTTCAGCCTTGGCGCGCTGCGCCTGCTTCTGTGCGTCCGAGGCATTCTCGGGCACGCGCACGAGGATCTGCGCCACGTTGTATTCGGTCGGGCCGCTGGCGGCGCCCCGGCCGCCGCGGGCCGCCAGGTAGTTGTCGATCTCGCCGTCGTAGACCTGCACCTTGGAGTCGACCTCGCGCTCGCGCAGGCGGATCACCTGCACCTGCTTGCGCAGCTCCTCGCGGTACTTGGTCCAGGTCATGCCGCTGGCCTCGACGCGGCGGCGCAGCTCGGTCGCGTTCAGCCGGTTCTGCTGCGCCACCGATTCAATGGCGCGGTCGACTTCCTGGTCGGTCACGCGGATGCCGGCATCCTGTGCGGCCTGGGTCTGCACGCGTTCCATGACCAGGCGTTCGAGCACCTCGCCCAGCAGGTCGGCACGGGCGGGCACCGGGCGGCCGGCGGTACGCAGCTGGCCTTCGATTTCGTCGGCACGGTCGAGCAGCTCGCGCCGCGTGATCACGCTGTTGTTGACGACAGCAACCACTTCGTCGACCAGTTGCGAACGCTTCTGGCCACCTGCCGGCGGCACGCCCAGCTTGGGCTGGCTCGACGGCGCCGCGACGTCAGACGCCTGCGGCACGAAGATGCCGGTGGAGCGCGGCGCCGTCCCGGGCGCCTTGAGCTGCGCGGCAGCCGGCACCGCCATGGCGGCCAGTACGGCCGGCAGCAGCAAGCGGTGCCAGGACGTCAGGAGAAAGGAAAACACGGCGAATTCTTGACGTTTCATCGTAATCCGTCATTCATAGTGATCGAACTGGGTCGTCGGCACCGGCTTGGCCGATACGGGCTCATAGCCGGGCACGTTCAGGCGCAGGATATTCAACGGGTTGGAACCGATCTTGGAAAGGCCACGGAACTCCACCTGCAGGAAGACCCGCCCGGTGTAGCCATTCGTGGTGTTGCGGAAGCGCTGGTAGACCACGCGGCCAACCCAGCAGTCGGCGGCGTACTCGACGCCGGCCAGCGCGTCGACCATCTGGCTTGCAGTCAGGTCGAAGGCAAAGCGTGCGATGCCGTAGGCACGGCGCGTGATCGGCCACTGGCTCGACACCTCGAACTGGTCGATCGCAGTGTTGTCGGTCACCGAGGTCGGGCGGCGGTAGCGGTAGCCAGCGTTGATCACCTTGCGCGACTCGGGCCGGTAAGAGAGCGCCACGTTGCCGTAGTTGATCCGGTCGCTGTCCGGGTTGTACTGCACGCCCGCATCCAGGTAATAGCCGCGGAACATCTGGATGGTGGTGGCCGCCAGCAGGTCCGAGAAACCCGCCTTGGGATCCGCCAGCGTGCCGTTGATCTGCACGCGCTGGCCGGTGAAGTCGTAGCGCTGCGCGATGGTGCCGCGGAAGCGCTCGATGCCAGTGTCGGCTTCGATCAGGCGCGTGGTCAGGCCGCCGGTCAGCTTGTTGTTGTCGGCAATGCGGTCGTAGCCGGTAAACGGGTTCTCGCTGAAGATCTGGCCGTAGCCGAAGTCGGACTGCACCGTGTCGAACAGCGGGAACTGGCTCTGGTCGCGGAACGGGGTGTACACATAGAACAGGCGCGGCTCGAGCGTCTGCACATAGTTCACGCCAAACAGGCGGCTGACCGTCGGTGCCTCGCGCTCGAACGTCATGCCTGAGTCCAGGCTCATGGTCGGCAGCACGCGCGAGAAATTATTCTGCGCCGTAGGCGTGTTGGAGGCCGCCTCCATCTGGTACTGGGTCGCATTGAAGGTGACCTTCGGCGTCACGTACCATCCCGCCCGCACGATCGGGTAGCTGATGCTCGGCTGGATATACATGCGCTCGCCCTGCGGCTGCTGGAAGCCGGTGGACGTCAGCGGAATGCGGAAGCGCGTGTAGTCCGCTTCCACCTGCACGTCGAAGCCGCCCAGGTCATAGCGGATGTACTTGCCGTTGAGCTGCGGCACGCGCTCGTACGACGGCTCGCTGGGGCGCAGCGTCTGGAACTTCTGCACCCGCGCCAGCACCGTGAAATCCTGCCAGTTGTAGGTAACGCCGCCTTCCTGCAGGTACTGGCGTTGCGCGGACTGCGCAACGCTGCGGTTGAAGTCGTCCGGGTATTGGTCGTCCGATACCCGGTTCACGTTCAGGTAGGCATTTAGACCCTTGGCCAGGTTCTGGTTATGCTGGACCGAGTAGGCCCAGCGGTTCGAATTGGTCTTCTTGTCGTCCGGCAGAAACTCGGCGCGCAGGCGCCCGTTGTAGCCCTGGCCAAGGTAACGGTACTCACCGCCAAGCTGCAGGCCGCGCTCCGTCATCAGACGCGGATAGATGGTCAGGTCGCGGTTCGGCGCAATGTTGACGTAGTACGGCGTGGTCAGGTCGAAGCCCGAACGCGAGCTGTAGCCCATCAGCGGCGCCAGGAACCCGCTGCGGCGCTCGTCGTTCAGCGGAAAGCTGAACGCCGGCGCCGCCGCGATCGGCACGCCGAAGAAGTTCAGCACGCCGCCGTAGGCCACGCCCACCTGGCGGTCGTTGTCCAGGTCGATCCGGTTCGCGCTGAAGTACCAGTCGGCGTTGTCGGGCGAACAGGTGGTGTACGACGCGTGCCTGGCGGTGCTGCGGTCCTTGTCCAGGAAGTCGATGCGCTCGGCCTTGCCCGTGCCGCCGGTCTGCTGGAAATAATAGTCCGGCGACAGCATGTAGCCTTCGTTGGCCTCGACTTTCATCCGCGCCTCGGGGCCGACCGCCAGCGTGCCGCTGCGCGACATCCGTACATTGCCCTGCGCGAAGGCTTCGTCGGTGTCCTGGTCGTAGGTCAGCTTGTCGCCCTTGATCGCACCGCCGTCACGGCGCAGCTCGGCGTGGCCTTCCAGCTCGACGCCACGCTCGCTGTAGCCGGTCATGCGGTCGGCCTCGATAAAGGTCGGGCCGCCGGGGCCGGCGTCTGACTGTTTGCCGGGTTCGGCAAGCCGCGGCACCAGTTCGCCGGACTCCACCGGAAGCGGCGGCGCTTTCGGCGCGGCTTCGAACACCGGCTCGACCTGGTCGAGATCGGGGATCGCCGAACCGGACATCTGGGCGTGTGCGCCGGCCGACAGGCTGGCCATGGCCAGCACCAGCGGCCGCAGCGCGCCCGCGTGCAGGCCGCCGGCGCGCCTGGCTCGGGCAGGAACGCTGGTTGGGGCAGGCGAAGGCAAGGCCCTGTTGTTCGGTGATCGTTGTTGTTCGGTCATTCGCACGGGTTGTCAGTCTCGGCGTCGGCTGCGGCCCGCCTGCAAGCCGCCAGCCCCTGCCGGAGCAGGCTGCGGGGCACCGAATGGCCCCTCCCGGGGGCCACCCGGCGCCCGGGTCTGGTCGGGTATTATACGGGGCAACCTAGGGTCCCCTTCCCGCTTACTTTCGGTTTCATTTCCACTCTGCGCCCGTTCCCCACACGTATCTGTATGGCAGCTCTCTCCCACGACCCGCGCCTGGACCAGCTCAAGGCCTGGGTATCCGGACTCGGCCCGGCATGGTCCGCCGATCCCGATTCCTGCGCCCCCGCCTCGGCCGACGCCAGCTTCCGGCGCTATTTCCGCGTCAGCACCGGCCATCCGGCGCATCCCACCGCCATCGTGATGGACGCCCCGCCGGCGCATGAGGACTGCCGCCCGTTCATCCATGTGTGCGGGCTGTTCGGCGCGGCCGGCGTGACCGTGCCGACCGTGCTGGCGCAGGACCTGGAGCAGGGTTTCCTGCTGCTGGCCGACCTCGGCAACCAGACCTACCTGTCGCGGCTCGATGATTCCACCGCCCACGGCATGTATGCCGACGCGGCCGCCACGCTGGTCCGCATCCAGGCCGCCACCCGCCCCGGCGAGCTTCCGGCCTACGACCGCGCGCTGCTGCAGCGCGAGCTCGACCTGTTCCCGCAGTGGTATGTGGCCAAGCACCTGGGAGCCAGCCTGACCGAGGCCCAGAAGGCTGACCTGCACGAAGTGACGGAAACGCTACTCGCCAATAATCTTGCGCAGCCGCAGGTCTACGTGCACCGCGATTTCCACTCGCGCAACCTGATGGTGCTCGACGGCGGCGCCAACCCGGGCGTGCTCGACTTCCAGGACGCGGTGATCGGCCCGATCACCTACGACGCGGTCTCGCTGTGGCGCGACGCCTATATCGAATGGGACGAAGAGCAGCAGCTGGACTGGCTGATCCGCTACTGGGAGCGCGCGCGCAAGGCCGGCCTGCCGGTCAACGCCGACTTTGGCGAGTTCTATCGCGATTTTGAGTGGATGGGCCTGCAGCGCCACCTCAAGGTGCTGGGCATCTTTGCCCGCCTGTACCACCGCGACGGCAAGGACGGCTACCTGGCCAACCTGCCGCTGGTGATGAAGTACACCCGCCAGGTGGCCGGCCGCTACACCGAACTGCGCAAGCTGATCAGGCTGCTGGACGCGCTCGAAGGCGCGGCCAGCCCGGCCGGCTACACGTTCTGACGCCGTGCCCGACAACGAGCCGGTTCTGCCCGACCACCACGCGCCCGCCATCACCGCCGCCGGCGAATGGCTGGCCGGCGCGCGCGCGCTCGCGCCGATGCTGCTGGGCGTGGTGCCGTTCGGCCTGATCTACGGCGTGCTGGCCGTCGGCGCCGGCATGCCGGCGTGGCTGGCCTGGGCGATGAGCGTGGTCGTGTTCGGCGGCGCCTCGCAGATGATCCTGACTCAGTTGTGGACCGCCGGCACCCCGGCAGTGGTGATCACGCTGACGGTGGCCATGGTCAACCTGCGCCACGCGCTGTATTCCGCCACCATCGCGCCCACGCTTGCGCACCTGCCGCGGCGCTGGAAAGCGCTGATCGCCTACCTGCTGACCGACGAAGCCTTTGCCGCGATGACGCACCGGCTTGGCGACAGCGGCCCGCGCGCCCGCTACCGCCACTGGTACTACTTCGGCGGCGGCTTCGCCCTGTGGGCCAGCTGGCAGCTGTCGACGCTGGCCGGCGTGCTGGTCGGCGCCCAGGTGCCGCGCGACTGGCCGCTGGATTTCTTCCTGCCGCTGACCTTCATCGGCATCATCGTGCCGGGCCTGAAGCACCGCTCGCACGTGGCCGCGGCGCTGGCCGCCAGCGTGCTGGCGGTAGCCTGCTACAGCCTGCCGCACAAGCTCGGGCTGATGGTGGCTGCGCTCGGCGGCATTGCCGTGGGCATGCTGGTGCTGGGCCGCGGCAGCCGACCCGGGCCACGTCCGGCCAGCCGTGGCGCCGATGCCACGCCAGGCGGACCGGCCGGCAAGGAGGCCGCATGAGTGCGATGACCCTGCTGTGGGTCTTCCTTGCCGCAGGCCTGGCGACCTTCCTGATCCGCCTGTCGTTCATCGCCGTGGAAGGCCGCGTGCGGCTGCCGTCGTGGTTCCGCACCGCGCTGCAGTTCGTGCCGGCAGCGATGCTGTCGGCGCTGATCGCCCCTGACCTGCTGATGCAGCATGGCGAGCTTGCCCTCACCCCCGCCAACGCGCGGCTGGTGGCCGGCGTGGTGGCCATCCTGATCGCCGCTCGAACCCGCAGCGTGGGCTGGACCATCGCCGGTGGCATGACCGCGCTGCTTGCCCTGGAGGCTCTCTTCTGATGAAGGCCATGATCTTCGCCGCCGGCCGCGGCGACCGCATGCGTCCGTTGACCGATTCCTGCCCCAAGCCGCTGCTGGCGGTGGGCGGCAAGCCACTGATCGTCTGGAAGATCGAGGCGCTGGCGCGTGCCGGCCTGCGCGACATCGTCATCAACCATGCCTGGCTGGGCGCACAGATCGAAGCCGCGCTGGGAGACGGCAGCCGTTTCGGCGTGCGGCTGGCCTATTCTGCCGAGGGCACTGCGCTGGAAACCGCCGGCGGCATAGCACAGGCCCTGCCGCTGCTGTCCGCGCACCCGGAGCGCGGCGAGATCTTCCTGGCCGTGTCGGGCGACATTTTCTGCGACTACGACTTCCGCAGGCTGTTGCCTCGCGCGCACGACATGGCCGGCGCGCCCGCCCCGCGCATGCACCTGGTGATGGTGCCCAATCCGGATTTTCACCCGAACGGCGACTTCACCCTGGAACCGGACGGCCTGCTGACGCTCGACGGGACACTGGCCAACGGTGGCGAACGGCTGACATTCGGCAATATCGGCCTGTACGACACGCGCCTCTTCACCGCCATCGAACCTGGCACCAAAATGCCGATGACACCCTACTACTGGGAGGCCATCGAGGCCGGCGCCGCTACCGGCGAACGCTTCGACGGACGCTGGGAGAACGTGGGCACGCCGGCGCAGCTGGCCGAGCTGGATGCGGCGCTTGCGGCAGCAGCGCCTGTGGCGGCGCACGGGCGCTAAGCCGACTGACTGGGCAGGCTGGCAAGGCGCCCGGAAGATCCCGCGGCCAGCAAGGCGCCAGCGGCGGTAGAATCGGCCTGATCCTCCTCATCCCAGGCCCTACCATGTCCTCACCCGACAATGCCCTCCTCGCCGCCTGCCGCGACCGCCGCGCCCGTGTGCTGCAGCACCTGCGCGCCGGCGGCGGCGGCGTGGCGATCCTGCCCACGGCGCCGGAAGCCATGCGCAACCGCGACAGCGACTACCCGTACCGGCACGACAGCTATTTCTATTACCTGAGCGGCTTTACCGAGCCCGATGCCGTGCTGGTGCTGGTGGCCGGCGCGCCGGGCGACCCCGCCGATGCCGACCGCAGCATCCTGTTCTGCCGCCCCAAACATGAAGAGCGCGAGATCTGGGACGGTTTCCGTTTCGGCCCGGACGGCGCGCGCGCCGCCTTTGGCTTTGACGAAGCGCATTCGGTCGAAGAGATCGATGCCGCGCTGCCGCCGCTGCTGGCCAACCGCGCGCAGATTGCCTACCCGCTGGCCGACTCGACCCGCACCGACGTGCAGATGCGACGTTGGCTGGACGCCGTGCGCATGCAGGGCCGCGCCGGGGTGGCCGCGCCGTCGGTTGCGCTCGACATCCGCACCCTGCTCGATGAAATGCGCCTGTTCAAGGATGCGGGCGAGCTGGCCACCATGCGCCGCGCGGCGCAGATCTCCGCCGGGGCCCATGTGCGCGCCATGCAGGCCACCCGCGCCGGGCTGCGTGAATACCACCTGGAAGCAGAACTGCTCTATGAATTCCGCCGCCATGGCGCGCAGAGCGTGGCCTACAACTCGATCGTCGCGGCCGGTCCCAACGCCTGCGTGCTGCACTACCGCGCGGGCCCCGCCGAGCTGCGGGACGGCGACCTCTGCCTGATCGATGCCGGCTGCGAGTTCGACGGCTACGCCTCGGACATCACCCGCACCTTCCCGGTGTCGGGCCGCTTCTCGCCGGCGCAGCGAGAGCTGTATGACCTGGTGGTGGCCGCGCAGGACGCCGCCATTGCCGAGACCTGCGCCGGCGTGCCCTACAACGTGCCGCATGACGCCGCCGTGCGCGTGCTGGCGCAGGGCATGCTCGATACCGGCCTGCTCGACCGCAACAAGGAAGGCACGCTCGACGACGTGCTCGCCAGCGGCAGCTACCGCCGCTTCTACATGCACCGTACCGGCCACTGGCTTGGCATGGATGTCCATGACGTGGGCGAATACCGCGTGGCCAGCCACGGCGGCGAGGGCGAGCGCCCGTGGCGGCCGCTGCAGCCGGGCATGGTGCTGACCATCGAGCCCGGCATCTATGTGCGCCCGGCCGAGGACGTGCCCGAGCGCTACTGGCATATCGGCATTCGCATCGAGGACGACGCCGTGGTCACCGACGGCGACTGCGAGCTGATCACGCGCGGCGTGCCGGTGCTGGCCGACGAGATCGAGGCGCTGATGCGCGATAACGCAAATGCTGCCGGAGGTCTGCGATGATCGGCTGGCTGCGCAGGATCTTTCCGGGCCAGGCCCGCAGCGGCAGCAATGCTGGCAGCACGCGCCGGCCCGATCCGTCCGAACCCTTCATCATCAACCTGTACGACGACCGCGTGGTGGTGCACCGCCCCGACGGCCAGCGCGAGGAAGTCGCGTGGGACGCGCTCGAGCGCGTGGTGGTGCGGGTGTCCGACCGCGCGCCCTGGGCCGGCACGGCCTGGCTGATCCTGATCGGCACGCCCGATTCGGGCCAGGGCTGCGTGGCGCCGCTCAATGCCGCCAACCATGTGGCACTGCTGGAGCAGTTGCGCGCACTGCCGGGTTTCAACCATCAGAAGCTCGAGAACGCGCTGCGCGACGCCGCGGCCGGCAAGTCGCGCTCCGATGCGATCTGCTGGAAGCGCGATGCGGCAGCACAAGCGGAGGCGGATGCAGGTCATGCAGGAGGCAGCGACGATGCCGGCCGCGCAGCCTGATTTCCACGGCCTTCGCGACATCGCCATCGTCGGCGGCGGCCCGGTCGGGCTGGCGCTGGCCTGCCAGCTGCTGCGCACTACCGGCTGGCGCCTGACGCTGGTCGATGCCGCCACCCCGGCGCGCGCCGCGCGCGATCCGCGCGCGATCGCGCTGTCGCATGGCAGCCGCCAGTTGCTGGAGCAGATCGGCGCCTGGCCGGTGCCCGGCAGCCCGATCGAGCACATCCATGTCTCGCAGCGCGGCCGCTTCGGCCATGTCCGGCTGCACCATGACGACTACGGCGTGCCGGCGCTCGGCTACGTGGTGCGCTACGGCGACTTGTGCGAGGCACTGGAGCGCGCGCTCGCTCATGCCGCGCAGGTGGCGGGCGAAGGCCGGCTGCAGCGCGTGTTCGAGACCCGCATCGACCAGATCGCACAGGACCCCGCGCCGCGCGCCGCGGACGACCCCGATGCCGGCACCGTGCAACTGGCCGGCACCGGCCACGACGGCCAGGTGGCGCACTTGTCCGCGCGCCTGGTGGTGCAGGCCGAGGGCGGGCTGTTCCACCAGCAGGCCGCCCACCAGGGCCGCGGCGCACGCACGCGCGACTACCGCCAGACCGCGGTGATCGCCCATGTGACCTGCTCGCGCCCGCAGCCGGGCTGGGCCTGGGAGCGCTTTACCGAGGAAGGCCCGCTGGCGCTGCTGCCGCACGAGGAGCACGGCGTTTCGGGCTATGCGCTGGTGTGGTGCTGCCCGCCGGACCAGGCCGCGCGGCGCATCGCGTTGCCGGAAGCCGAGTTCGCGGCGGAATTGGGCCGGGCCTTTGGCGACCGCATGGGCCATTTCACGCTGGCCGGCAAGCGCCATGCCTTCCCGCTCGGCCTGAATGCCGCACCGGTGACCGTCAACGGCCGCGTGGCGGCAGTCGGCAATGCCGCGCAAACGCTGCACCCGGTGGCCGGCCAGGGGCTCAACCTGGGCCTGCGCGACGCCTTCGCGCTGGCCGATTCGCTGCGCAGCGCCTGCACGCCGCAGGCGCTGCAAGCCTTCGCCAGCCGCCACCGGTTCGACCGCGCCGTCACCATCGGCGTGACCGACCTGCTGCCGCGCGTGTTCGGCATCGCCTACCCGCTGGCCGCGCACGCGCGGGGCGCGTCGCTGGCCGCGCTGGCCTGCCTGCCGCCGCTGCGGCATGCGCTGGCGCGCCACATGATGTTCGGAATGCGCCACTGACCTCAGGCAGTGGCGCAAGCGCCACGCGCGTGGCGGCATTTGCGCCACGACCCTGCCCGGATGCGATCCGGATGCTCAAATCTTGGGCAATGGCGACGGTTTGGCGGTAGAATCCTGCCCTCGCACATGTCCCGATCCAACGCCGGCAGCAGTTTCGGCAGGGGCATGTTTTTCCGTTTCGTCTTCCGTCTCAGAGCAGGCCGTCCCGATCCCTTCCCTGGTGCCATCCGCGCCGCGAAGGCGCTACGGTCACCGGGACAGCCTCTCAGAACCGCCGCCCAATCGTGCAGATCGGACCTCACCAACTCCGCAACAACCTGTTTGTCGCCCCGATGGCGGGCGTGACGGACCGGCCCTTCCGCCAGCTGTGCAAGCAGCTCGGCGCAGGCTATGCGGTGTCGGAAATGGTGGCGTCCAACGCACAGCTGTGGAAGAGCGAGAAGACCATGCGCCGCGCCAACCATGCCGGCGAGGTCGAGCCCATCGCCGTGCAGATCGCCGGCGCCGAGCCGTCGATGATGGCCGAGGCCGCGCGCTACAACGTGGACCGCGGCGCGCAGATCATCGACATCAACATGGGCTGCCCGGCCAAGAAGGTGTGCAACGTCGCCGCCGGCTCGGCCCTGCTGCAGAACGAGCCGCTGGTGGTGCGCATCGTCCAGGCCGTGGTCGGCGCCGTGGGCGACCGGGTACCGGTCACGCTGAAGATCCGCACCGGCTGGAACCGCGAGAACCGCAATGCGCTGCGCATCGCGCACATGGTCGAGGACGCGGGCATCAGCATGCTGACCATCCACGGCCGCACCCGCGCCGACCTGTACCACGGCGACGCCGAGTACGAGACCATTGCCGCGGTCAAGGCAGCGGTCTCGATCCCGGTGGTCGCCAACGGCGACATCACCACGCCGCAGAAGGCAAAGCAAGTACTGGCGCTGACCGGCGCGGACGCGATCATGATCGGCCGCGCGGCACAGGGCCGGCCCTGGCTGTTCCGTGAGATCGAGCACTTCCTGAAGACCGGCGAGATGCTGCCGTCGCCGGAAGTGGCCGAGATCCGCGCCATCATGAATGCGCACCTGGAAGACCACTACGACTTCTATGGCGAATTCACCGGCGTGCGCACCGCGCGCAAGCATATTGCCTGGTACACGCGCGGGCTGCGCGGCGCCAACCTGTTCCGCCACCGCATGAACACGCTGGAGAGCACCGCCGAACAACTGGCGGCGGTCAATGCGTTCTTCGACGAGCAGGCGCAGATCTCTGACCGGCTGGTGTACGTGGACGACGCAGCACAAGACCAAGACGAAGCGAACAACAACAAAAACGGGGAGTTGCTTGCCGCATGAGCCGCAACGCTATCGACCAGTGCATCCGGGAAAGCCTGGATACGTACTTTCGCGACCTGGACGGCGAAGAGCCGTCCAATATGTACAACATGGTGCTCGAGGCCGTCGAACGGCCGCTGCTGGAAGCCGTGATGGTGCGCGCCGAGCGCAACCAGTCGCTGGCGGCCGCCTACCTGGGCATCAATCGCAATACGCTGCGCAAGAAGCTGCAGCAGCACGGTTTACTTTGAATTTGAAGCATCTCCCACAGCCATGATCAAGCAAGCCCTACTCTCCGTATCCGACAAGACCGGCATCGTCGATTTAGCGCGCGAACTGAACGCGCTCGGCGTCACGCTGCTTTCCACCGGCGGCACCGCCAAGCTGCTGGCCGACAGCGGCCTGCCCGTGACGGAGGTGGCCGACTACACCGGCTTCCCGGAAATGCTCGACGGCCGCGTCAAGACGCTGCACCCGAAGGTGCACGGCGGCATCCTGGCACGCCGCGACCTGCCCGAGCACATGGCCGCGCTGGCCGAGCACGGCATCCCGACGATCGACCTGCTGGTGGTGAACCTGTACCCGTTCCAGCAGACCGTGGCCAAGGATGACTGCACCCTGCCCGACGCGATCGAGAACATCGACATCGGCGGCCCGACCATGCTGCGCTCGGCGGCCAAGAACCACCGCGACGTGACCGTGATCGTCGACCCGGCCGACTACGCCGTGGTGCTCGATGAAATGCGTGCCAACGCCAACAGCGTCGGCTACGACACCAATTTCCGCCTGGCCACCAAGGTGTTCGCGCACACCGCGCAGTACGACGGCGCCATCACCAACTACCTGACCAGCCTGGGTGCCGACAAGTCGCACCAGGGCCGCAGCGCCTACCCGCAGACGCTGAACCTGGCCTTCGACAAGGTGCAGGAAATGCGCTACGGCGAGAACCCGCACCAGTCCGCCGCGTTCTACCGCGACCTGAAGGCCGTGGACGGCGCGCTGGCCAACTACGTGCAGCTGCAGGGCAAGGAACTGTCGTACAACAACATCGCCGATGCCGACGCGGCCTGGGAATGCGTCAAGTCGTTCGACGCCGCCAGCGGCGCTGCCTGCGTCATCATCAAGCACGCCAACCCGTGCGGCGTGGCGCTGGGCGCGAATGCGCTGGAAGCGTATGACAAGGCCTTCAAGACCGATTCGACCTCGGCCTTCGGCGGCATCATCGCCTTCAACGTCGAACTGGACGAGACCGCCGCGCAGGCCGTGGCCAAGCAGTTCGTCGAAGTGCTGATCGCCCCGTCGTTCAGCGCCGGCGCGCGTGCCGTGTTCGCGGCCAAGCAGAACGTGCGCCTGCTGGAAATCCCGCTGGGCAAGGGCATCAACCAGTATGACTTCAAGCGTGTCGGCGGCGGCCTGCTGGTGCAGAGCCCGGACGCCAGGAACGTGCAGCCGTCCGAGCTGCGCGTGGTGACGCGCCGCCACCCGACGCCGAAGGAAATGGACGACCTGATGTTCGCCTGGCGCGTGGCCAAGTTCGTCAAGTCCAACGCCATCGTGTTCTGCGGCGGCGGCATGACGCTGGGCGTCGGCGCCGGCCAGATGAGCCGCGTGGATTCGGCCCGCATCGCCAGCATCAAGGCGCAGAACGCCGGCCTGACGCTGGCCGGCTCGGCCGTGGCCTCTGACGCGTTCTTCCCGTTCCGTGACGGCCTGGACGTGGTGGTCGACGCGGGCGCGACCTGCGTGATCCAGCCGGGCGGCTCGATGCGCGACGACGAAGTGATCGCCGCCGCCGACGAGCGCGGCATCGCCATGGTGGTGACCGGCACGCGCCACTTCCGCCACTAAGCACTGGCAGGCTTGTGGTCTTGCGTGGCAAGACCGCCGGCTCCCGAAGCGGTTTCGTTCTCCTGCAAGGGAAAGCGAAACCGCTTTTTGCATTAGGTGCCGGCGCAAAAAGCAATACACTAGCGACGGCATCCACCCTACCCACCCAATGCGAATCCTAGGCATCGACCCCGGCCTGCGCACCACCGGCTTCGGCGTGATCGAGAAGCACGGCAACAAGCTTGCCTACGTGGCCTCGGGCACGATCAAGAGCGACGGCAATTCAACCCTGCCGGAACGGCTGAAGACCCTCTACGACGGCATCAGCGAAGTGTCGCGCACCTATGCACCCGACTGCGCGGCGATCGAGAAGGTCTTCGTCAACGTCAACCCGCAGTCCACGCTGCTGCTCGGCCAGGCCCGCGGCGCGGCAATCTGCGGGCTGGTGGGCTACGGCTTGCCCGTGTTCGAGTACACCGCGCTGCAGCTCAAGGTGGCGGTGGTCGGCTACGGCCGCGCCAACAAGGCGCAGGTGCAGGAAATGGTGACGCGGCTGCTGATGCTGCCCGGCCAGCCCGGCAGCGATGCGGCCGATGCGCTCGGCGTGGCGATCTGCCATGCCAACGGCAGCGATACCCTGGGCACGCTGTCGGGCCTGGCGCCCGACCTGGTGCGCAAGGGCATGCGCGTGCGGCGCGGGCGGCTGGTCGGCTGAGCGCACTGGCGGATCGCGCTCGCCGCGCCCGCTTTCCCATCTTTTACAATCGGGCCTTGGTCTCACCACAGGAACGCTGCATGCCTAGCCAGTCCCGATTGAGCGCGCCGCGCTCGTGCGCCGCCGGCCTCTTCCCTGTTCTTGCCTTCCGGCGATGGCTGTTCCCGGCCGCTGCCGCCGCGGCCTGCGCCGTGCTGGTCGCCGGCTGCGCCACCGCGCCGCGCCCGAAGCCAGCCTCCCCGGCGCCAGCGCCCGCGCCGAGCGCCGCGCCTGCGGCCACCTCCGCCGCCCAACCCAGGCCGCTGGTGATCGCCCACCGCGGCGCCAGCGCGCTGCGCCCCGAACATACGCTTGCCGCCTACGCCAAGGCCATCGAGGACGGCGCCGACGCCATCGAGCCCGACCTGGTCATGACACGCGACGGCGTGCTGGTGGCGCGCCACGAGAACGACATCACCGGCACCACCAACGTGGCCGAACTGCCGCAGTTCGCCGAGCGCAAGCGCACCAAGGTGATCGACGGCGAGCGCCTGAGCGGCTGGTTCACCGAAGACTTCACGCTGGCCGAGCTCAAGACACTGCGCGCGCGTGAGCGCATCCCGCGGGTGCGGCCGGCCAATGCGCGGCTGAACGACCAGTTCGAGGTGCCGACCTTCGACGAGATCGTGCGGCTGGCCGAGCAGGCCTCGCTGCGCACCGGCAAACCCATCGGCATCTATCCCGAACTGAAGCATCCGAGCTATTTCCGCGGCATCGGCCTGCCACTTGAAGACAAGCTGGCAGCGGCCTTGCGCGCGCAGCCCTACTTGCGCCAGGCGCCGGTGTTTATCCAGTGCTTCGAGAGCGGCAGCCTGCGCGCGATGCGACGCACGCTAGGCCGCGGGCTGCCCAACGTGAAGCTGGTCCAGCTGGTCGGCAACCCGCGCAAAGGCCCCGCGGACTGGAAGCTTGCCGGCGACCCGCGCACCTTCGACGACATGCTGAGCACGACCGGCCTGCGCGAAGTGGCGGCCTACGCCGACGGCATCGGCCCGGAGAAGAGCAGCGTGGTGCCACGCGATGCGCAGGGCGCGCTGGCTGCGCCGACCTCGGTGGTGCGCAACGCGCATGCGGCCGGCCTGTTCGTCCACCCCTACACCTTCCGCCCGGAAAACAGCTTCCTGCCCAAGGCGCTGCAGACCGGCGGCGACGACGCCACGCGCAGCCCGTCCGGCATGGAGCGGGAGGTGCAGGCCTTTATCGCGGCCGGCATCGACGGCTTCTTCACCGACGACCCGGCGCTGGGCCGGCGCGCGGTGGATACGCCGGCGCGCTGATCCGGCCGGGCGGCCGCTGGGCTACACTTGCGGCCGCCTCCTCCCTGACACCCCACCTTCCATTCCCTCCTCCGCACCATGATCGGACGCATCGCCGGCACCCTTATCGAGAAGAATCCCCCGCACCTGCTGGTCGATTGCCACGGCGTCGGCTACGAGGTGGACGTGCCGATGAGCACCTTCTACAACCTGCCCGCGGTGGGCCAGCCGGTGACGCTGCTGACGCAGCTGATCGTGCGCGAGGACGCGCACCTGCTGTACGGCTTCGGCACCGCATCGGAACGCAACACCTTCCGCGAGCTGATCAAGATCACCGGCATCGGCGCGCGCATGGCGCTGGCGGTGCTGTCGGGCATGTCGGTCCCCGAGCTGGCGCAGGCCATCACGCTGCAGGAAGCCGGCCGCCTCACGCGCATTCCCGGCATCGGCAAGAAGACCGCGGAGCGGCTGCTGCTGGAGCTCAAGGGCAAGCTGGGCGCGGAGCTGGGCCATGCGCCGGGCACGCCGGCGGTGCCGGACAGCGCCGTCGACGTGCTCAATGCGCTGCTGGCGCTGGGCTACTCGGAGAAGGAAGCCGCCGCCGCAATCAAGCAGGTGCCGGCGGGGACCGGCGTGTCTGAGGGCATCAAGCTGGCGCTCAAGGCATTGTCCAAGGCTTGAGACCTGCATAGGCGCGTAGAATGGCGGATTGTTGCCGCTGTCCGGGCCCCTGACCACCATGATCGAAACTGACAAGCTTGCCGCCCCCGCCCGCGTGATCGCCGCCACCCCCGCTTCGTCGCAGGAGGAGGCGTTCGAGCGCGCGCTGCGGCCCAAGCTGCTGGACGAATATGTCGGCCAGGAAAAGGTGCGCGGACAGCTCGATATCTTCATGCACGCCGCGCGCAACCGGCGCGAGGCGCTGGACCACGTGCTGCTGTTCGGCCCGCCGGGCCTGGGCAAGACCACGCTGGCCCACATCATCGCGCGCGAGATGGGGGTCAACCTGCGCCAGACCTCGGGCCCCGTGCTGGAGCGCCCGGGCGACCTGGCCGCGCTGCTGACCAACCTGGAAGCCAACGACGTGCTGTTCATCGACGAGATCCACCGGCTCTCGCCGGTCGTCGAGGAAATCCTGTACCCGGCGCTCGAGGACTACCAGATCGACATCATGATCGGCGAAGGCCCGGCGGCGCGCTCGGTCAAGCTCGACCTGCAGCCGTTCACGCTGGTGGGCGCCACCACGCGTGCCGGCATGCTGACCAACCCGCTGCGCGACCGCTTCGGCATCGTGGCGCGGCTGGAGTTCTATACCGCCGACGAGCTGGCCCGCATCGTCACGCGCTCGGCGCAGCTGCTGCATGCCCGCATCGACCCGCAGGGCGCGCTGGAGATCGCCCGGCGCGCGCGCGGCACGCCCCGTATCGCCAACCGGCTGCTGCGCCGCGTGCGCGACTACGCCGAGGTCAAGGGTGACGGTAACATCACCCGCGCCATGGCCGACGCGGCGCTGGCCATGCTGGACGTGGACAGCGTCGGCTTCGACCTGATGGACCGCAAGCTGCTGGAAGCCGTGCTGCTCAAGTTCGGCGGCGGCCCGGTGGGCGTGGACAACCTGGCCGCGGCCATCGGTGAGGAGCGCGACACCATCGAGGACGTGCTCGAGCCCTACCTGATCCAGCAAGGTTACCTGCAGCGCACGCCGCGCGGGCGCGTGGCCACGGCGGCCGCCTACCGGCATTTCGGCCTGGCCAACCCGCAAGGCAGCGGCGCGACCGAGCTGTTCGGCGACGCCTGACAGCTCGCTGCAGCGCAGCCATAACGCCCTGGCAGGGCCCCGGTGCAGCACCAATTAAATGTTTTAATTTCGCGCTCCAAATTTTTTCGAAGTGGATTGCTGGCCCGTGGCCGATTGTCCACAATGGCTTTATCGGCACCGGCCCGGTGCTGCGATGGCCGTGCCCCCGCCAGGCACGGCACCTTCACAAATACGTCAAGGAAAGCCAATGATTCGCCATTCGTCCAGCCTGCTCGCCGCGGCCCTCGCCGCCACCGCGTTCGCCGCCGGCAGTGCCAACGCCCAGCGCCCGCCGGCGCCGGTCGGCGTGGCCGAAGAAGCGGTCATCAGCGGCAAGATCGTCGATATCGATCCCGAATCCAAGGCCGTGCTGGTCCAGGGCCCGCGCGGCAACGTGGTCGAACTGGTGGCTGGCGACGAAGCCCGCAACTTTGGCCAGATCCGCAAGGGCGACATCCTCACCGTGGCGCGTGGCGCCGCGCTGGTCGCCGCGCTTGAGCCGGTCGACAGCAAGGCCACCGCACTGGCCGAATCGGTCGACCGCACCACTCGCGCCGCCGAGGGCGGCAAGCCCGGCATCATGCGCGAGATCACCACCACGGTAACCGCCCAGATCACCAAGGTCGACCCGGCCAAGCGCCTGATCACCTTCCGCGGTCCGCGCGAGACGCTGCGCACCGTGAAAGTACAGGACCCGGCCATCGACCTGAACGGCATCAAGCAGGGCCAGATGGCCAAGATCGTCTACCGTGAAGTCGTGGCCATTACGGTCAAGGCACCCGCGGCAGCCGCAGGCAACTGAGCCACTTAGCCAGACGCGGTACTTTTCCCATCAGGAGGTTACCTATGAATCGTCGCCACTTTGTTACCCGGGTTGCCGGATCGGGCCTGCTCGTCGCCACGGTGATGGCTGCGGGCTGCACCACTACCGGCACCAGCGCCTCGAAGGACCCGGTCGCCAAGAAGCAGGAAATCGATGCAGGGGTGGACGGAGCGCTGAACCGGCTGTTCTCCACCAACGCCGGCGCACGCGACCTGGCGCAGCGTGCGCAAGGGGTCCTGGTGTTCCCGCGCGTGATCTCGGCCGGCCTGGTGGTAGGCGGCGAGTACGGCGAGGGTGCGCTGCGATCGAAGGGCGCGACGGTCGGCTACTACAGCACGACGCAGGCCTCGGTCGGGCTGACCGCCGGCGGGCAGTCCAAGGCCGTCATCATCATGTTCATGACCCCGGAGGCCTACAACAAGTTTGTTTCCAGCAAGGGCTGGACCGCCGGCGCCGATGCCAACGTGGCGGTGGCCAAGATCGGCGCGGACGGCAGGCTCGACACCCTGACCAGCCAGCAGCCGGTGATTGCCTTCGTGCAGACCAATGCCGGCCTGATGTTCGACGTCTCGGTGAACGGCTCCAAGATCAGCAAGCTGGAAATCTGACGCGGCCACCCGGCTGCGCCGCTCCACCTGAAGTTCCCGGCTTCGGCCGGGAATTTTCATTTCAGGCGGCCACAGCAACGCTTGCGCACGCCGCGGCAGGCGCGGCGGAATCCGGGGCCCGCTGGCATAATCGCGCCCAAAACACCGCGCGCCAGCGCGTCCGACCGGGAGCCCCCATGTCCGCCGTCCCTGCCAGCACGACCCAACCGGGCCGTGTCTACCGCTACTATGATTTAGTCATGGTGGCCTTTGTCACCGTGCTGCTGTGCTCGAACCTGATCGGCGCGGCCAAGGCGGCGCAGGTGACGCTGCCGGTGATCGGCACGGTGACCTTCGGCGCCGGGGTGCTGTTCTTCCCGATCTCCTACATCTTCGGCGACGTGCTGACAGAGGTCTACGGCTACGGCCGCGACCGGCGCGTGGTCTGGGCCGGCTTTGCCGCGCTGGCGTTCGCCACCTTCATGAGCCTGGTGGTGTTGAACATGCCGGTCGCGCCCTTCATGGCGGACTACCAGAAAAGCCTGCAGGAGGTGTTCGGCAACACCTGGCGGATTGCGCTCGGCTCGCTGATCGCCTTCTGCTGCGGCAGCTTCACCAACAGCTACGTGCTGGCCAAGATGAAGCTGTGGACGTCGGGGCGGTGGCTGTGGACGCGCACGATCGGCTCCACGCTGGCCGGGGAGCTGGTCGACTCGTCGCTGTTCTACGTAATCGCCTTCTACGGCATCTGGCCGCTGGAGAAGGTGATCCAGGTGGCGGTGGCGCAGTACGTGCTGAAGACCGGCTGGGAAGTGGTAATGACACCGGTGACGTACAAGGTGGTGGGGTTCCTGAAGCGGGCCGAGAACGAGGATTACTTCGACCGCAATACCGACTTCACCCCGTTCCGCGTCCGCGTGTAGCGCTACGGCACGCGCCGGTCCACCTCGTCCAGCGCCAGGTTTTCCAGGTGGCTGACATCGCCCCACTGCGCCAGCGTCAGGTGGGTGCTGTCGCTGCGTAACCGGTTGACGCTGGCATTGAGCAGTTCATGCTGGCGCGGCGCTTCCAGCGTCATGCCGGTGGCCTCGCGGTACAGGCAGTCGAGCACGCCGCCGTGCGCCACCAGCGCGATGCGCTCGCCGGGATGCCGGCGCGACAGCGCCAGCACCACCTCGACCGCGCGCTCATGGAAGCCCAGCAGCGACTCGCCTTCAGGCGGCGCGTAGTCCGGCACGCGCGCCTGCCAGCGGGCAAAATCCTCGGGCAGGTGCTCGGCCACCTCGGCGTAGGTCTTGCCCTGCAGCGTGCCATAGCTGCGCTCGCGCAGGCGCGCATCGGGGCGCACCTGCAGCCCCAGCACCTCGGCCAGCGGCGCAGCGGTTTCCATCGCACGCGACAGGTCGCTGGCATATACCGCATCGATCGGCTCGCCCGCCAGCGCAGTGGCCAGCGCGCGCGCCTGGGCGCGGCCGGTCTCGTTCAGGGGAATGTCGAGCTGGCCCTGCAGCCGGCGCTCCCGGTTCCAGGCCGTTTCGCCGTGGCGGATCACGATCAGGTGGGTATAGGCCAGCGAATGCGGCCCGGGGCTTTGCGACATGCCGTTTCCTTCGGGGATTTCCTTGAGGCCGGCACCGCGCGGCTGGCGCGGCGCCGGCCAGGCGTTATTTCGCCAGCTTCGGGTTCAGCGTATAGGTTCCGGTGAGGCTGGCCTGCGCCAGCACATGGCCCTGGATCGCCTCGCGCACCTGCGCGCCGGTGAAAGTGCCATCCAGCGGCAGCCGGTCGACGTCCAGCGCATACAGCGTGAACACGTAGTGGTGCAGCAGCGTGTCGTTCCACGGGGGGCACGGGCCGTCATAGCCGTAGTAGTCGCCCTTCATGTCGGCATCGCCGGCGAACCAGCCGGTGTAGTCGTTGATGCCGTGGCGCAGGCCGCCCGCGGTGGCGGTGCCGCCGGTGGCTTCGGGGCCCGGCTTGCCGCGCGCGATCACACCGTCGCTGTGCGAGCCCGCCGCGATCGAGGTCAGGCCCGGCGGGATGTCGACCAGCACCCAGTGGAAGAAGTCCACGCGCGGCAGCGAGGCCGGCACTTCGCGGCCTTCCTGGTTGACGTCGTCGCCCTTGCTGGGGACGTCGCGGTCGTGGCAGATCAGCACGAACGAGCGCGTCTCGGCCGGGGCGTCTTCCCAGTGCAGGTCGGGATTGCGGTTGTTCGACAGGGCCACGTGGGCGGCGGCGTCGGGCACGCAGAAGGCGAACTCACCGGGAATCGGCGCGTTGTCGTTGAAGGACTTGCTCCAGAGTTTCATTTGTCTCTCCTGTCTTGGTGCCGCGCCGGGGCGCGGCAGCTTGGAATCTGTTCAGGCCGGCGGCACCCGCAGCCAGAAGGTGACCGGGCCGTCGTTGACCAGGCTGACTTGCATCATCGCGCCGAACTCGCCGGTCTGCACCTGCGGATGGGCAGCGCGCGCCTGCGCCACGAAGTGCTCATACAGGCGCCGGCCGTCCTCGGGCGAGGCAGCGGGCGTGAAACTCGGCCGCGTGCCGCTGTTGGTATCGGCCGCCAGCGTGAACTGCGACACCACCAGCAGCCCGCCGGCGTTGCCGTTGCCGTCCATGTTCTGCACCGGCAGGTTCATCTTGCCGGCCGCATCGGAAAACACCCGGTACGACAGCATCTTGGCCAGCAGCCGCTCGGCCTGCGCCTCGGTGTCGCCGCGCTCGGCGCAGACCAGCGCCAGCAGGCCGGCGCCGATTTCACCGGTGGTGCGGCCTTCGACCGTGACGCGGGCCTGGGCCACCCGCTGGATCAGCGCGATCATCCCGGCCGCCTCAGGCCAGCGTCACGCGCGCGAAGCGGCGCTTGCCGACCTGCACGACATAGGTGCCGGCGGCCACCTTGGTGGCCTTGTCGCTGACCGTGGCGCCGTCGATCTTGACACCGCCCTGCTCGATATTGCGGTTGGCTTCCGAGGTGGATGGCACCAGGTTGGCCTGCTTGAGCAGCTGCGCGATGCCCAGCGGCGCGCCGCTCAGGCTCACTGCCGGGATGTCGTCCGGCACGCCGCCGCGGGCGCGGTGGTTGAAGTCCTCCAGCGCCTTCTCGGCATCGGCCTGGCTGTGGAAGCGCGCCACGATCTCCTGCGCCAGCAGCACCTTGCAGTCGCGCGGATTGCGGCCCGCCGCGATTTCCTGCTTCATCAGGTCGATCTCGGCCAGCGGGCGGAACGACAGCAGCGTGTAGTACTGCCACATCAGGTCGTCCGAGATGCTCATCAGCTTGCCGAACATCTCGTTGGGCGCCTCGGTCACGCCGACGTAGTTGCCCTTGGACTTGGACATCTTCTCGACGCCGTCCAGGCCCACCAGCAGCGGCATGGTCAGGATGCACTGCGGCTCCTGGCCGTATTCCTTCTGCAGCTCGCGCCCGACCAGCAGGTTGAACTTCTGGTCGGTGCCGCCGAGCTCCAGGTCCGACTTCAGCGCGACCGAGTCATAGCCCTGCATCAGCGGGTAGAGGAACTCATGCACGGAGATCGGAATCCCGGAGCGGAACCGCTTGGTGAAGTCATCGCGCTCCATCATGCGCGCCACGGTGTACTTGGCCGCCAGCTGGATCATGCCGCGCGCGCCCAGCGGATCACACCATTCGCTGTTGTAGCGGATCTCGGTGCGGGCCGGGTCGAGCACCAGGCTGGCCTGGCGGTAGTAGGTCTGCGCGTTGGCCTCGATCTGCTCGCGCGTCAGCGGCGGACGTGTGCTGTTCCGCCCAGACGGATCGCCGATGGTCGAGGTGAAATCGCCGATCAGGAAGATCACCTGGTGGCCGAGGTCCTGCAGCTGGCGCAGCTTGTTCAGCACCACGGTATGGCCGATATGGATGTCGGGCGCGGTCGGGTCCAGGCCCAGCTTGATGCGCAGCGGCACGCCGGTGGCCTCGCTGCGCGCCAGCTTCTGCGTCCACTCGGATTCGATCAGCAGTTCGTCGCAGCCTCGCTTGGAGACTTCCAGGGCCTGCATCACCGACGGCGTCAGGGGGTATTTGGCCGTGGGGCCCGTGGCAACTTCAGTCATGACGTAAGTCTTTGAAATACTTGAAATTTTAGGAAATTTCCTGACAGCCGACAGGGCTGGATTTTGGTATAATCCCCGATTCCCGGCGCCTACGGAAGCCTTTCCAGTGCGCCACCCGCCACTTTGTGCAGCAATACAGGCGGCCAAATAACAGTGAAGAGCCCGCGCCGCACCTCGGGGGAGGAAGGCAGACGAGACACATCGTCCCCGGCAGTGGTGCTCAGACCAAGGTTGAATTTTACGTGATGTGGTCCAGACTCCGCGAAGTTTTCGCGCGTGAGCTGGTGGTTCTTGTCGATCCGACCAACCCCCAGCACGCGCGGCGGCGCAAACAACTGACGGCCTCGGTGGGCGCAATCTTCACGCTCGGCATGGCCGCGGCGATGGGCGTTGCGCCGCGCAGCGCCTTTGACGATCCGCTCGCACCGCGCACGCAGCAGGCGCTGCGCATGCCCAACGTGCGCGAGCAACTCGAACAGCTTACCGATAGCGAGGCCATCTACGTACGCGAAGAGCGCATGCAGCGCGGCGACACCATCGCCAGCCTGCTCAAGCGGCTGGGCGTGGACGATGCCGACGCGCAGGCGTTCATCGTCAAGAACCCGACCGCGCGCGGCCTGTTCAACCTGAACCCCGGCCAGGCGGTGCAGGCGGAGATCGACGAAAGCAACACGCTGGTGTCGCTGCAGGCCAACCTGGGCGGCGACGCAGCCGCCTCGCGCGAGCTGGTGATCGAGCGCGTGCGCGCGGCCAGCGACGATACCGCCGCCACCTACAAGGCCAAGGTGCAGCGCGTCGACAACGACGTGCACTATGAGATGGCCTCGGGCGCGATTTCCGCGAGCGGCTTCTTCAAGGCCATGGACGCGGCCAACGTGCCCGACGAAGTCGTGCAGCAGATGCTGTCGATCTTCTCCGGCGTGATCGACTTCCACCACGACATCGCCAGCGGCGACCGCTTCCGCATCATCTTCGAAGCGGGCTTCCGCGACGGCACCTTCGTGCGCAACGGCCGCGTAGTCGCATTGGAGCTGATCAACCGCAACCAGCTGCACCAGGCGCTGTGGTTCGCGCCCGAGGACAGCAAGGACGGCGGCGCCTACTACACCTTCGACGGGCGCAGCATGAAGCGGCCGTTCCTGCGTTCGCCGGTGGAATTCTCGCGCGTGTCGTCGGGCTTCGGCGGCCGCGAGCACCCTCTGCATCATGACTGGGCGCAGCACAAGGGCGTGGACTTCGCCGCCCCGACCGGCACCAAGGTGCTGGCCACCGGCGACGGCGTGGTCGAGTTCGTGGGCCAGCAGAACGGCTACGGCAATATCGTCATCCTGAACCACGCCAACGGCTACTCAACCTACTACGCGCACCTGTCCGGCTTTGCCGGCATGCGCCAGGGCCAGCCGGTGCGCCAAGGCCAGCTGATCGGCTATGTCGGCTCGACCGGCTGGGCCACCGGCCCGCACCTGCACTATGAGTTCCGCTTCAACGACGTGCCGCAGAACCCGCTGACCATCACGCTGATGGAATCGCCGACGCTGACCGGCAAGTCGCGCCAGGAATTCCTGACCTACACCAGCGGGCTGCTCAGCCGCATCAATGCGCTGCGCACCTACAACGTGCTGACCGCCTCCAACTGAGCGCGCCCATCGTGACTCAGCCCGTGACTGGCAGCGAACGCTATATCGGCATCATGTCCGGCACCAGCATGGACGGTGCCGACGCGGTGCTGGTGGATTTCAGCGGCGCGCGGCCCGCCGTGCTGGCGGCCGCCAGCCAGCCCTTCCCCGACACCCTGCGCGCGGCCTTTGCCGCCCTGCAGCAGCCGGGCGAGGACGAGATCCATCGCGAGGCGCTGGCAGCCAATGCGCTGGCGCAGGTCTACGCCGGCTGCGTGGCCGCACTGCTGGGCGAGGCACAGGTCGACGCGGCCGCAGTGGCCGCCATCGGCGCCCACGGCCAGACCATCCGCCACCGGCCGGGCCTGTACGACGGCATCGGCTACACCCGCCAGAGCCAGCATCCGGCGCGTCTGGCCGAGCTGGCCGGCATCGACGTGGTGGCGGACTTCCGCAGCCGCGACCTCGCCGCCGGCGGCCAGGGCGCGCCGCTGGTGCCGGCGCTGCACCATGCGCTGTTCGGCAGCGACGCCGAAACCCGCGTTGCCTGCAATATCGGGGGCATCTCCAATATCAGCATCCTGCCCGCGGCGGGCGGCGCCGTCAGCGGCTTCGACTGCGGCCCGGGCAATGCGCTGCTCGACTACTGGATCGGCCGCCACCGCGGGCTTCCCTTTGACAGCAACGGCGACTGGGCCGCGAGCGGGCGTGTCGACGCCGCACTGCTGGCGCAGTGCCTGGACGAGCCCTACTTCAGCGCAGCGCCGCCCAAGAGCACCGGGCGCGACCTGTTCCATCCGGGCTGGCTCGAAGCCCGTCTCGCCTCGTTCCAGCATCTCGCGCCTGCCGATGTGCAGGCGACGCTGGCCGCGCTGACGGCCGAGGCCATCGCGCGCGACGTGCGCACCCACGCGCCCGACGCGCGCCGCCTGGTCGTCTGCGGCGGCGGCGCCCGCAACGCGTTCGTGATGGCCCGGCTGGCACAGGCATTGCCCGGCGTGGCCATCGAGACCTCGGAAGACTACGGCGTGCCGGTGTCGCAGGTCGAAGCCATCGCCTTTGCCTGGCTGGCACGCCAGTGCCTGCTGCGCCTGCCCGGCAACGTGCCCACCGTGACCGGCGCCGCCGGGCCGCGCGTGCTGGGCGCGATCTATCCGCGCTAAGGCAGGCGCATCGCGCCGCCCTCCTCCACCCAATCCATGAACGCTTGTGCCAGCGGCGAGGCCCGCATGGCCGGCGAGCGCGCCAGCACCACGCGCTGCGGCGTCACCGGCTCGCGCAGCGGCAGGCAGGCGATCGGCACGCCGTCGTAGCTGTGGTCGCCGGCCGGGCGCGTGCACGACAGCGCCACGCCATAGCCGTGCGCCACCAGTCCGCGCTGCATCTCGAAGGTCTGCGTGTACTGGTGCAGCACCGGGTGCAGGCCATGCGCCCAGAACAGCGACAGGAAGTACTCGCGCGTCTGCGGGATGTCCTCGAGGATCAGCCGTTCGCCGGCCAGGTCGGCCAGGCTCACATCGGTGCCGCTTGCCAGCGGATGGCCGGCGGGCAGCAGCGCATAGGGTGCCAGTTCCGCCAGCGTGCGGCGCTCGGTGCGGGCATCGAGCCCCAGTTCATAGGTCAGCGCCAGTTCGGCCTTGCCCGCCTGCAGCGTGCGGTGGACGGTCGCCAGGTCCGCCTCGAACAAGGTCACCGAGATGCCCGGATGGTGCCGGCGCAGCCCCGCCAGCAGACGTGGCACAAAGTACGGCCCGAGGTCCTGGAAGCAGGTCAGCGAGAGCTGGCCGGTCAACCCCCGGCCGGTGGCGTCGTCCACGGTGAGGCCGGCCGCCAGCGCGAGGATGTCTCGTGCCCGCCCCAGCAGGCGCTGACCGGCGGGCGTCAGCGACAACCCACGGCTGACCTGGCGCCTGAAGAGAGGCTCGCCCAGAGTGTCTTCCAGCTGCGCGATCGCGGTGGAGACAGACGGCTGCGACACATGGCGCGCCCGAGCCGCCGCGCTGATGCTGCCGTGCTCGGCTGCGGCGACAAAGTATTCGAGCTGGCGGAAAGAGAAGGGGATCATGATTTCCTATATCGCAACATAGGAAATATATGCTTTTCCTATCCCTAACGCATGGTGATACTGGGCACATCGCCCCCACACAACATCGCCATGAACATCACCCAGGAACAGATCGACACCTACCAGCGCGACGGCGTGCTGGTGCTGCGCGGCGCTTTCACCGACTGGGTCGAACGGCTGCGCGACGGCTTTGCGCAGAACCTGGCCGAGCCGGGCCCCTTCGCCATCGAGAACGTACGGCCCGGCGAAAGCGGGCGCTTCTTCGAGGACTACTGCAACTGGCAGCGCATTACGCCGTTCGATGACTTTATCCGCCAGTCGCCGGCGGCTGCCATTGCCGGGCGCATCATGCAGTCGCAGGCGGTGCAGGTGTTCCACGAACACATCCTGGTCAAGGAGCCCGGCACGGCCAAGCCCACGCCGTGGCACCAGGACCTGCCCTACTACTGTGTCGACGGCACCCAGACCGCGAGCTACTGGATCCCGCTGGATCCGGTGACGCAGGCCAATACCCTGCGCGTGGTGGCCGGCTCGCACCGCTGGGCGCGGCTGGTGCGGCCCAAGCGCTGGGCCAGCAACGAGAACTTCTATGGAGGTGACGACGCCTTCATGGAGATGCCGGACGTGGAAGACGGCAGTTACACCCTGCTCGCACCGGAACTGGAGCCAGGCGATGCCGTGGTGTTCGACTTCCGTACCGTGCATGGCGCTGCCGGCAATACCGGCAGCGGGCGCCGGCGAGCGTTCTCGGCGCGCTTCCTGGGCGACGACGTGCGCTTCATGCAGCGGCCCGGGCGCACCTCACCGCCCTTTCCCGGCATCGATCAGCAGACCGGCGAGCGCATGCGCGAAGACTGGTTTCCCGTGGTCTGGCGCGCCGCGCGGTAAGCCATCGCGGAAAAGAAAAAACGCACCCGAAGGTGTAATGCCGTTCAGTTAAGAGCTGAACGGCATTTTTGTATGTAGCGTCAGAGGAAGTTGTAAACGCTGCGCCGAAGTG